>CALFNR010000129.1:0-45544 GCA_937903005.1 uncultured Lachnoclostridium sp.
TCAAATGAAACCGTATCTAATACGCCGCACGCTGCTGTATCGGCACGGAATTTTCGAATATATGGATTGGATCTTTCTATCCCCATTGGCAGATAGCCTAATCGGTCGGGCAATATATCTTCTTCCATATCTTTTGACAAGTCACGTGTCCAGATTCCGATACAACTAATTTGTTCCTCCTTTGCAAACGTATATATCTGGTCAAAATGAATTAAGATGCGATCACCTGGATACATCACAACACTTTCATCTGGAATGATAGTCCAATAATATCCATACTTCTTTGATTTTCGCTTTATAATCTTCCATCCAACCGATACACTGGCTGTTATTCTCTCCTCCAGTTCAATCGTAGTAAAATGAAAGGATTGATTTCCCGCTGGGAAAAAAAGATAGATTCTTGGCTTCTGTTCATAAGAATTCATATCTTCAATTTCCGGAGGCTCTGGAAGTTGTTCATCATCATAATCAAAGACCAGGGGCTCTTTTACACATGCATTGTTAATCTCTAATGTCAATTCATTTCTTACTTCCAGCCGTTCCTCGCCACCATCTTTTGACACAATCTCTCCAGTGGTTACTTTATTCCCATTTTTCCAGTTTACTTGTAATAGTCCGAAACTGATTATCTGATCCATACACTTCCTCCTAAAGCTGTATTCTTGTGATTTGCCCATCAATTGCCACTTCTAGATACATCTCTGGTTCTTTTCCAGATACCGTATACTCGAATTCGCCCTTTGTATCTAATTCGGTACGATTCCACCCATGGTCACTGATACCAAGCACAATACTCTGCACCTGACTAGAGGACTCCCAAGACAGTTTCGTTACAGTATATTCCAAAAACTCTCGAACGGTCTTTTCTAACTTTGTAAACCACTGCCCATAACCAGCATAGAGAGACTTCTCTATCTGGAACAGATAGCCTTCACATCGAAGTACATACTTTGATTCTCCTGTCTCATCTCGTTCTATTTGTCCATTCGCTTCCTGGTTGGAACCGTTTAGCCAAACTTTTTCACTATAAAGAACATTCCAGTAAATTTTGTTTTCATCTAGTTCAAATCTCTCAATCACTGGCCACATGACATACACAGAACATTGACTGGATATGTGATGGAGTTCATCACCTGCCTCTAATGTATAATGAGTCGTCTGGGAAGGGGCATCCTTAAGTTCTTTTACCCCTTTTGTGATTTGAAATTCATTTGGATGAATCTTTCCATACGTATTCGCACAGGTTCTCCAATGAACTCCGATTTCTTCTCCTCTGGCTATTACACATTTATCTGGAAAAAACTCATTAATCTGAAGGGATGCCATTCTCTTTTCTAACGCAATACGCTTTTTCATATTGGTTAAACCATTGATGTTTTGAAATGAGACAATCATATAAGTCATTCCTGGTACACAATACGACTCGATATCAGTAATATGAATACGGATACTGTTGTATTGCTCCAAAACAACAGACGATGATTCACTTACAATCGTACAGCATAACGTTCCGCGTCTCGTATCTTTCCATTCACTTGCCTTCCAGCCAGTGACCGAACAGGTGATTCTGTTTGTTGCCTGACTTAGAAAACTATCTGGTTTCTCTCCATATGGAATCTCTAACTGTATATACGATACATCACTTGTGACTTTTCCTTGTACAGATAGTTCATTCACTTGATTGGCTGTTAGACGATTTGGATTTTGAAACGTCACTGTATCATCCTGAATGTTCATCAGATACACTTTAAGTTCATCTAATACTGGGTTATAATTCTCAAGTTCCGTCTTCTGATTCACAATTATCATATCCTTATTACATTGGCAGATGATTGGCGATGTTGCATCTAATATTGCCATCTATTCCTCCCCCTCTTCTTTCTTCTTTAACTTCATATAACCTTCCAGCGCTACAAAAGGATGTTCTGGAAAATAACCTTGCTCCTGAATGGAATGTATGGCTTTTGTTTCTTCAAATTCCGATTCCTTATGATATAGTAAACTCCATTCCATTCCGTCCACTTCGCTAAAAGGTATGGTGAGATCATACGCATCTGTAAGAATCGGAGCAAAAAATATGGATAGATAGATATTTTTCAATCCTTGTTCAATCAATTGGGGATCAATCTGTAATTCCTTTACAGGCAGAATAGTGCTTAGAATATGTAATAATCCACTACTATCCAGCAAAATGGTCGCTTTCTTTCCTTGGTTCACTTTTAATTCAATCTCATGATCCAGCGAAAAATAATCATTTTTAACTCTTGTTGCATCGTTACACAGATGCAACTGTTCAAAGGAATCTCCCTCATAATAGCCAATAGCTCCATCCTGATGATGCTCCACATGTCCCACTTGAAAAGAAAATGTTGCATCTTGTAAATGTGGATATACAAACTCTTTTGGTTTTCCTTTGCTGTTATCTAGCATCTTTGGCTTATTCATTGGTCCCAATACCTCTAATAACATGGTTGCATTAGCAACAAGAATAGGACGCCCAACCATTTGTGCCAAACAATGACTGCTTTGGGATGGTGCAGGATTGATATTCCAAAGTGCATCATCCAGACAAGAAAGATACTCCGTTAATCGATCCTCTCCCTTTTCTTTGCTTGGATTAAGAATGGATTCCGCAATCTTTCGCATTGTTTCGTTCATATCCTCAGGAAGTTCACTAGTACCACCACCCAAAGAAGGTGGACATTTCCAGACAACTGGACTATCTCCTACCCATACCCGCCTAAGACTACCATAATGTTTGCCTGATGGTTCATAAAACATAAGGCTTCCTTCAATACGATTTGGAAGTAGCCATCCAACGATAGGGGAGTTGCCGTAGAGCACCCAGTCAAACTTTAGAGACGCAGGCTGAAGAATTCTTGGCGGCAACATAATTCTTTGCTGATACACAGTATCATTATCCCGAAGACTTTCTGCACAAGCAACCCCATCCGGTTTTAGTTCCAATACCTGCCCAAACTCATCCACAATTTTTAAGTCATTTACCATCATATACCCTGCCCTGATAGGAGAAAAGAACTGGTTAAATAATGGATTTTTCCCTTGATAATCTGTAAGTTCTGGTGCAATCAGAGCTGCTGCCTTTTTTGCTCTGGCATCTTGGTAATCCATGACAGGAAAACGAAGACCACAATCCTTCATAAGAAGATAATCGTGGAATCCATCCAGTCGCTGGGACATGACATCAAGTTTTTCCTCACCTGACCAGGTATCCGGTAATAACTCTTTTATGGATTCTGATATCATGTCCTTTGCATGAGGAGTAATGATGCTTCGACCTCTATACGTAATGCTTTTTCCTGTCTGAAGTGCTTCTCCAGTGTAAGAACCGTCAATTCCGTTAAAGGACCAGTTGGATAGATTGGGGACTTCTTTCATTACTTCTGGGTCTGGATAATACGTAACCTGCCAGCAAAGGTACAATGGTGACCAAGCCATCCTTTGCATCTGCTTCACCTGTTCTGGCTCTATGCCAGAATCTTTCACAAGTATATCTGCAAAATTCTCTGATAAAAGAATTGCTTCCCCTATGCAATCACTTACCACATCTGGAATAGAGTAATTGCATTCAGGGATTCCTTTCCATATATCTGCAATAGCAATCACTCGTGAAGTCTGACAATGAACCTCATAATTCAGGTCTTTTCTTCCACGACACTGTAACGTACCATCACTGGAATCCTTTCCATCTTCTCCATGACAGTGATTATGCTGTAATCTGTTTAATAGAAAAACGGGGTCGTTCGCCTCCCAATATCTCTGATTCACATGATAGGAAATCTCATATCCTAAAGGTAACCTCTTAGATATCTGTTCAAGGGTTTTATCTTGCAGCATCTCTAACTGTTTTATCTGTAAACGTTTGCTTTGCATCTCCTTGGTCCATGTATTCATGGAATCTTCATATACTTTCAATGGTGTTTTGGATGAAAAATCATCATAGGTACAAGCTTCGTACTTCACCCATACATCAAACAATTGTTCCTGTAACTGCTCCAGTTCTAAGCGAACATCCACTTTTGTTCTTTCCCATTGATTCCATTGTTTTACTTGTTCCATTATTTCAGGTGGAATAACAAGAGGACTCGTATCTTCATTTGTTTTTTCCTGCTCCTTTATCAGCATGGAGGAGCCAGACTCTACATCACAAAACCGTTTCTTTTTCAGAAGATATTCTCCCTTAACGACTCCATTTTGTTCTCCCAATTTAGGAACATTTCCAAGAAATAAATAATTAAGCATACGTTCCTGTGCCTGCACTTTTGGATATTTCTTCTGTGTTAGCGCAGCAATAGCTTCAAAGGACGAATTACCGACTGCTACTTCCGGGGTGGGCATATGCTCCCAAAGTTCTTTGGCATAATCCGTCTCAAAGGTTTCCCACTTAATGTTACTTACAATGCCGTGACATAAGGTTTGTGCTGGAAATGCCACAGAATCTGTTGGCTTCCAGCCTAACAGTTCCATACACCCTTTTGCATCTATTACATCATGTAAAATATCTTCTTCCTCATTCTGATACCAGCCAGAAACACTATAGGTAATTTCAACATGTTCCAATGGATTTCCAGATTCATCCTGTAACACATCCACATACCCGAACACATTCTCACATCCTGGTAAATAAGCAGCAAAGCACGGATTTCCTGGCGAAACTGCTGTTAGCTTTGAAACCTTCTCTTCAAGCGGATTTACCGGTTCCTGAATGGAAAAACCTCTGCCAAGATAACGAAAAGGCTGGGAACTATCTTCCAGATAAGGATACGATGCACTTCCCCTATTATGCTTTTCCTGACTGCAATTTTTTTGTAATACATCGGATTCTATTAGGAAATGCATCTGATGCAGCTCTTTCTCGCCCTCTTTTCGCCACAGCCGCGATATAAGCCATCGATTGGGAACTGTAGGAAATTCTATCTCTTCCTCCTTATCATTTTGCACACCTTTAGTCAGTGCATCGGGTAAACTCCAGTTCAGGTAAGCTCCCTTACGATTCGCTTGCCTTGACGTTACCTGCATATAATCCGGTTCTACATAATTTCCTGTAGGTTCCAAGGGTAAATTTTCAAAAAGAAAAGTCTGGTTGGAATACTTAGTATACTCCGAGATCTTCCCTAATAACATCACTTCCATTGCAATTGGAACAATCAAATCACTATCATGTCTCATATGTATCATTTCTCCTTATCTTTCCTCTTACCCAGCGATTATACCCAGACCTTTTATCGTTTCTTAGACCATGGGACTCAAACTATATCTCTTTTTCATCAAACCATTCCAGTTTTACATTCTTAAAAGCAGGTGTGTTCAGTTCTCTGCTTGACCAGGAAACAGTTCGTGTTCCTTGCTTATCTGGGTCCTCACCAACATATTCTAGATCCATGTAAAAATCCACATTTAGTACTACATTGGTACTGGAATCAGAATAGTTCTCACATACAATACGGTTCTTCCATTCCTCTCCAAATCTCACACTGACTGTATTCTTTTTCTCATTCTGAGACACACAGTTAAACCTTTTGTTGCCACAATGTTTATAGGTATTATGATTTTCATCCGTTAATATTAACTGATAACCATTGAGCCTTACCAATTTATAATCTTTGGCAATGTTCGCTCTTACATTGACTGGAAGGAACAAATCCAGCTGCGTCTTGTTTGCCTGACTTACATAAACAAGATTTTCTGCATACGTATAACTTGCTTCTTCTGAAATGAAACCATTGGCCACAAGAACTGTATCTGCTTTGTTTACTGGTTCCATCACTTCAAGGGAAATCAAACTTAACATATCTTCCATTACAAAGGAGAATGAATTTCTTACAATATATTTCCCTGCATCCGTTATAACGTCAGCAGATATCTCATAGTTACCACCCCTTTTTGGAATCTTTCTCTCTACGATGGCAACCAGCTCATTTTCTGTACTGGTTCGATGATAGGCTGTTGAATAAACTTGCTCTTCTGTATTGATATCGTACATCGCAATCTGGACAGCTACATTCTCTTTTACATCTTCCCATAGTGCGGTCACAGTAATGTGAAAGGAATCCGCCTCCATAACAACAGGCCCAAAGGTAATGCTGTTTTGTTCCACAGACTGACTCTTATATATTTGCTTTACTGTGTTTGTTTGAGCTTTCATTACACTTTTGCGAACATCATCTACTGCCAATGCCAATTCCGATATATAATCCACATTACATGCCAATGAAAACGGCATACTTTCCAGATCATAATTATATTTCGCAGTATCTACTGATACTTCTAATTCCTTGCGAATACTCTCGACAGATACCTGTTCCGCGTCAAACATTCTTATCAGCATAGGAAGAAACGTTCCCTTCCAGTTCTGGTCATACGGATCACTCTCTCCTCGTATAACCAGTAACATATCATAAACTGCTTTCGCACCATTAATATAACTCTCAAAAGTATCTACCGTATGCGTTGCTTTCAAAATGGAACTATTACCTCCACTACTCTGCTTAAATACCGTTGTTATATTACAATCATCAATGCTTTTGCCAAGCCTTGCTGTACCTACATAAGGCTGCTCCTTCAATTTGTTCTGTATATACTGTTCTGTACAGCAATCATAGGTATAGTTGTTCTTCACTGCAGCAATTTCCGTATAATTCACATAGTTTTCAAATCCGTTCAGATAGGCATGGGCAAATGTATCACTCAATACATGGCACAATACACCAAGACGGATGGCACTTTGATGGAGCAAACTTTCTTTTTGATTCTTATTTTTCTCTGAACATGCCTTTTGATACTGTTCTTTCGCTTGATTGACTAGCATTTCAAATCCAGAATTATCCATGATATTCCTAATTGCATGTGTGTAGTATTGTTTATCCTCTTCATTATCGACTCTGATAGGCTTTTGAGGATAGTAATGAAATGGGACAAAACAATTCCACTGATTATCCTCGTTCAAACAGTCCTCTTTCTTTGGTAATCCATCCTCAGTAAGCTCCCAATTGGTCTTAGGAATCGGAATACACATCTTTCCTGGCTTTTCCCCGCTCACTGCAATTCCACGCTCAACTAGTTCATCTGGAACCTTATCGTACTCATAACGGTTATCTACTGTTCTACTGTCTTCCACAAATTGACACACTTCAGCAATTGTTTGGCTTTCTTCCGTTGAAAAATCTAACATTTCTGTCAGATACCTTGTTACATAATAGTAATATCTTACATCCATCTCTATATCCTCCTTAATTTTCATATAATTGATACAGTTCATCTGCAATTTTTCTTGTCTTTTCTGAGAACTCTATCTGATCTCTCTTTGGACGGATTCGCTGCTGCATCGCATAATCTCCCACTAGAAATCCATTACTATAGATTGGTGTTTCTTCATCAAACATAAGATTGTAAACCGTATCTTTATAAGGAATGATATTGATATAGCTCACTTCCTCTTCTCCCTGCAGCATCACAGCCTTTTGTCCTTCTCTTAAATCGCACACACAAATCCACTTGCTCTCGCCATCCTGCTGGATACAGATAGAATGGGTGTTTGTTAACTTAATTTCTTTCCCAGACTTAGTATGAATCTGATAGATCTCTTCTTCATAACCAGTGATGATATCACGAATTTGACATGGTTCTCCCTTCTGATTACATACATACTCTCCAACACTTAGTTCACTAACCCGCTTTTGGGTTCCATCTGGCCTTTCAACCATACTGTCTTTTCCTAAGCATCCCCATTGCATATAGATTTTAGGAACAGAAATGTTCATTGCGTCAAAGGCAGTTCCATTGCTTTTAAATGAGATACTAATTGGAAATGTACCGAAATTATCCATTCTCACAAGTACGTTAAACTGCCCATATATATCTAACTCGGCAGAAACTGCTCCCTCCAAATCCTTAAACGGAAGTTTGGCTCTCCAGTCATCATCTAATGACACAATCATGCCACCGTTTTTACCTGTTGCCTTATCTTTTATAAGTTCAACTTTTTTAAGGGATTCTTTCCCCATATAATAATATTTTATCATGCCACCATCTGGATGCTGAAAATACAAACGGAATCCCAAGTCTTCATCAAGGCCAACAAGAGAACAAAACTGCGTGTCAACTTCGACTTTGAATCCAACTTTTAACAAGAGTTTGATGGCATCATTAACAGGACTGTTATCATAACTATAATCATAGTACCCCATATTACTATCTCGGTTATACGATACACGGACTTCTGAATACTCCTTCGAAGTATCCTTTATAACAGGATCAATCATCTCAAAATTCTTAATATAAGAACTTTCACCCAAAACAGAAAACTGGTCATTGGCATACATTCTTGCATTCATAACTGTGTTATTGCTATTATCCTCACTAACCGAAATCAATACTGCCGATGTCTCGTATTTGTTCTCCTCTTTCCCAACTAAAGCACCCACATTACCACTCATTGGCACAATAACATAATCCGTATCTTTTTCATTCCCAGCGCAGCTTGCTATTTGTTCTTCCGTATTGACATCGTATATTGTCGCATTTACTAGAACAGCTGCTTGACGTCGCGTATAAGAACCGATGACTTGACTTACCGTATCTGCACCATTTTGTTGTCCCTTTAGCTTACTGGCTGCATTCCTTTGGTTTGCCATCACTGGCACCTGCACAAATGCGGTATCTTGTGGTCCTTTGGTATATTCTTCTCCATCTGAAGCATTCTTAAATGCCCTTTTGGGTTCCGTATATGGCTTATTATGTTCTGCCTGGATAAACTCATATAATGCACTCTGTTTTTCTTCATTGGCCATAGCGGATTTCAACTTTCTATCTTTGTACAATGTGCCCATTATATATTCATAATGTTCTGGATTTCTCAGATCCAGTTCTAATTCTCCACCTTGTGCAAGGGCATTTTCTACAAGCTTTTTGTGCAAAAGTTCATTATTCATAAATTAATTACTCCCTTCTTTTATCTCGATCATACTGGCATTTTGGATCAGTTCGACTGCAATATGCGCCGAACTGACTTTTTTCCCCCCCTCCGGAAATACACTCTTACAGTTCTCAATATTCTGCGCTGTCTTTTTATAATCAATCACACGATATTCTCTTGTAGCAACCTCTACTGGAACCATCTTTCCATTTTCATAAATAATACTTCCATCACTTAGATTCCTCATGTTCTTGATTCTCTTTCCATCCATCTGATGAAAACCAAACTGGAGTCCTTCTGGGGGTTCTTTTATCTCTAGCTTTTTAATAACTCCAGCATAGATCCCCAGTAACACTTCTTTTCCTATTTTTTCCAATCGTAGTGCAGTCAGCACCTCACCTGATTCCCCATATGCGACAAATTCCAATCCGCGAAAATTATTCACAAGTTCCGATCGCAGCAGAAATCCAGTACATTCCTTGGACATTACTTCCCATTCCGATGTTTTTCTTTCTTCTTTTCCTTGCAGCCTTCTTCTTATATTGGCATTATTCTGTAACGCTGTCATGATAACTTGTTCCATGAAAATGTCATCCTCTGCATCATCAATGGCTGCATTTCTCCCAATACTAAACGCCCCATCCAGTAATGCCCTAACCCAATTAGTATCGTAATAAAAAAAACGGATATTTTCTCTTGGAATCAGCAGTTCTGACGGTGCTAAATACGCAAATGGTACTTCATAGAGCAAAGAAAGTCTGCCTAACCAATCCGTTAACGCATCCACCTTATCATCTGCTTTTGCAGCCCGTAAACTATTATGATGTGAGGAATTAAAGTACGTTTTATTGTCTGTTCTTTTTGCCCAGCTTCCACTCAAACCCTTCACCTCTTATTCTTCTGTGGAGTCATTGCATGAATGAATCATTTTTTCTATAAATGACTTCCATTCCGCTTCACTAAGCACCTGTTTGGCATTCATTATGTTCTGCTGCATACTGCTCTTACCAAACTGCCCTGCTAACATCATTCTGTTTTGATTCTTTACTTCGTCCAATTTTATCTTCCCACGCCAATTCATTATATGCTTTGCACTTTCCGCATTTTTTAAGGTCAACATCCTTCCTAACTGCCAAGCCGCACTATAGCTGATATCAAACATCCCCATTTCCGGATCATACCGTAACAATTCATCTGCCACATGATAGGTTTGTGCAATTTCTTCCTGTTCCATCTTTCCAGGAAGAAATGGAGAGCGATACCAGGATACCGTCTCTGAGCCCTCGCGAAATGTATGATCCATCGGCACATATCCTTGATTCAGAATGGCCTGCACCTCGTCTCCTGCTGGTTCTTCTACTGCATACACATATGCATGGAGATGGTTTGCGATTTCATAGAAATTATATGGTTGTGGCTCCACTTGAAAATTCCACTGGTATAAGACATACATACGAAAGAAATCATAAGAGCTTTCCTTCTTTCGTTCTTCCTGTGATAACATAAGCCACTTCTCATAGCCTGCCAACGATACCAGATAAGCAGTATGCCGGATATTTTCCTCACCTGTCGCCTCTTTGGGATACCGATTGGCTAATACACAAGAAAACCAGGCATCCTTTACTTCTTGGTCAGTAACTTTATCGTCCAGATCTACGCCTTTGGTATGTGCCATATATGGTAAATCCTCTAAGGTCGGCAATATTGCCATAAAAAAAGACTTTTCAAAATCTGCCACTCGACACGTGGCATCCTCATTTACACAAGACGATTCCACCTTTGGCACATACACATTCTGTTCCACCTGTCTAGACTGTTCATATGTTGTGGTCATTCCCACCACCGGCTCATCTTCACTAATAACAAGAAGTGCTACATACGGTAATGGTTCTTCTGTCTGGCATGAAAGCGTATATTCCCACGGAAATGTTTTTCGATGCAGCACAATGTGAGGAATACAATTCTTAAATTGTCCCACGCTGTCCTTTGGTGGGTAAACAGAATAGACTTCATTTTCGTTCATCACCACAGTTTCACCTGCAACTTGAAATGTGAGAGACGCATCCTCAACCATATAATCTTTAATTTCACAACTTGGATCTAGCTGCTGATGTACCGTAACACGATAGGCTCCATTAGGCAAACCGTTGGCTGCACTTGTTGAAAATACCACGTTCTTTTCCATTGTGAAACTCCTTTTATTGTTTTTTTGCACCCACAGCTCGTAAGATTGGATTGCCCAAAAAGTAATCGCTTGGGTCCTCTCCGATATCCCGAATGCTGGATTCTTTTTTTATGTCAAATAAACCAGACAATGCATCTATGCACTTCTTACGCCTGCCATTCTCTTTCCATGTTGCTTGAATCATTTTCATCGGATCTTCCTTGGAGTAATCTGGTGAAGCTTTGACAGGTTCCTTACACCATGAAAAATCTGGCAGAATAATCCGTTCTCGTTCCAATAACGTCTGAAGAGAATAACTTCCCTTCTCTGGCAGAACTTCTTTCCCAACCTTCTCACAAAATCCTAGACGTAACCCCACTATGACATCCTGAATTGGATCATCGTTCATCTCTGGTGTTCCTGACTTATATAAAGCCGATGGCACATAATTCGTAATGATTTCACAAGTAATTGTCTCTTTAGCCTGAATCTCTTCCCCTTTTTCATTGAAAACACGAACCACCAGACTCGATTTGTAGTTTCGGATGTTCATTGGAACAATACCTAGTTCACCTTGAAAAGCGGCTAACTGATCCTTGCCATAAAATACAGACGTACATGGCATAGCCCCTTTGACTTCAATGTTTAATCGTTCTAAACAAGCTACCGTTACAGATTCTTTTGTATCCTTTGTATAGGTTCTTAATGAACCATCTATTATCTGTACCAGACAGGAAGGAGCTTTGCTATCATTTGCACTTCGTAACCCCATCACTTGTTGACTCTGATCCTGTGCAGCAAGAAAGGAATCGGAAAACTCCTTCCATTCAATGGAGTTATTCACTTTTTTCCCATCGATATAGGAAATGGTAAATGAAATAATAAACCAGGAAATATGAACAGAACATGAAAAGTTTGGTCCCCACACATGTAAATCGGCACCTATTTCCAAGCGAAATGTCTTGGAAGTGCCAAAAACCTTCATAGTATAGGAGGCTCCTAAGGATACCCCAACTTCAAAGTCATATCGAAATGGTTTCCACTGCATAAAAATACTTAGCGTGCCAGTCAACCATGCCTTCAAATCTCCGGCAATATAAGAAATTTCAACATCCGCCCCTGCCATAATGCAAGAAGGTGTCAGGGCAAAATATCCCGTTCCCTTGAGTTTTAAATGTGAGTCAAGCTGCCAATTGATTCCTACTGCATCCAACTCTGGATAATGTACATTACGAAACTTTGGATGATGACATCCTCCAATCGTCACCAGAAAATCCCCCGCATATTGACCTTTATACCAGACACAGAAACCAAACCCACCTGTAAGATGACATCTCCGATCCAGTAAGAAGGATTCCTCGGTTAAACATCCCAAGATGAGAATCTCACCTTCTTCTGGATCAAATATTGCTTCCAATGCAAGGCAGGCATATGCAATCGGCATAACATTTCCATTTAATTTTGGTGGAATACTTGCAGTAGAAGTTCCTAAAAGACTAATCCGCAAATGATTGCCAAATTCAACAGATAGTAAGACAAATGTTTCTAAAATTCCAAACGACAGTACTTTCATTCCTGCCGACACAAAATAATCTCCTGCCGATGGATAAATCCAGTCACTTAACTGGTCCAGTGCCTGTGCTGGCGATGTCTTTGTGGTAAGGTTTGGATTCTCCCCAAGAACTGCCGATACAAGCGGAAATGCTCTCACTTCTTTTAGGGCTGGCATCCTAAGTCTCCGGTTTACTCCAAATCCTAATGCCAGTCCATTTACAAAGAAATAGCTTGTCCCACCAATCGGATAATCAATAAGCAGATAAAGAAAAAATGTACTGTCCCCGTTATCCATTTTTCCATACGAGCCAAGTGCTGTAAGAGAAAACTTAGAAATCTTAATGATAATCTCACCATTGTACAATACCTCATTAGGTTTCTTATATAAGCCACCAGATAATATAATGGGTGGCTTCTTAAGGGTAACACTTAACCCACTAAGCCCAAAATCCATCGAACCGCTCTGTAAGAGTGGTATCGTTAGAAACAATTCATAAAAATCAATAGAAAGAATGGAGATTGTAAATCCGGCAGTTAAATAGAGTTTTACCTGCGATTCTAATAGTTCAATTCCAATCCTCTTAAAAACTAATGTACGAATGGATTTGTTGATATCAATCCAATGAATCGAATTAGAGGCTTCTTGTCCCTGCAATAGATAACTCTGTTGTAACATTTTTTTCTGTTTTTCTTTAAAGGACATAGAAAATGTACTCATATTACGACCAAGTACCAGTGTCAGTTCCGCTTGAAGCGAAATGCCCTGGTTTGGAATATAGCCAAGCGAAAACTGTGTCAAGCCAATTCCATCATCACTGGTTAGCATATCCTTAATGATTGGCAACGAAGAAAATTTATATATATAGGTAGATGTATATGCAAGAAAAAATTGTCGAACTGCCTCCTTAATCAAGTTGGATCCTATCTTTAATTGAGAATATCCATTGGCTTTAATAACACATGTAATATCCTGATTACTTGTAAGATACGACAAGGACACTTCATCAATTGTAAATGTAAGATCCAGATAACTTGGCAGCTCAATAGAGAAAAATTCTGTAATATCTGAAATGGAAAATGAATGGTGATTTTGATTCTTCCAGATTGCTTTTGCAACGAAAACCGATTGTTGTTCTACACTCTCATACCCAAAACAGATTACAAATGGTTCTTCTTTTATGTAAAACTCGCTATAGAGTGCAACTACCGATTTTAATGCATTGTCTTTGTTCTGTTCCACAAAATCACCATCCCCATATGTACCTTATTCTGCTAATAATTCATCAATACTTGCAATACTCATTCGTTCCAGAACCTTTTTACGGTTCGTGTTCCATGCTGCAAGCCCAATGGATTTAATATTAAAAATTTGCATTGCTTCTGGAATCTGTAATACATTATCAATTGTAATGTTAACTGCATATTCCATACTGCTTTTTTTAAGTTCAGGCTTCTCCACCTTATTTACTGAAGTACTCTCATTATCCATGTATAAAAAAGCCTGTCTTAAGTTAATCGCAATATCTGCCAATGACTCTAGTCCAAACTGCTTCATCTGTGCCGCAATGTCGTCTGCACTTAAGCCACCATCCGTAAGCCCAAATGAGCTTAACATATTGTTTACTTCACTAATCATTTCTGTCAATGCCATACCTTCGTCTGCTGTTACATCTGTAGGCATTACCACAACTCTTGTTCGAGAAACGTCTGTTTCCTCTTCGCCTGCTTTCGTTGTTGTTGTACTAGATTCAAACACGCCTGTAAAATCGTGGTTTAAAAACGTGACATCTGCATTGACAGCGAAACTGGATGTTTTGCTGTTGTTGGTTGATAATTGATTTGGCATATAATATCTTCTCCTTTTTCTTGTTTTGTATATTTTACCAATTTTGGAGGTGATTGGCAAGGTAATTTTTGCTTTTTGAGAGTTGTTATTTAGGATATTATTAAGTGCTCGTTTAAAAAGATAAAAATATCGCCATTTCAGCATAAAATTTTCTAGGTACGAAAATAAAAATAGTCAAATTTAAAAGTGGGTTTTGACACCCTAATCCTTATAGTGAAGGACTCGCAGAGGACTTTCCTATACGTTAAAAACAGGCCTCCTATGTTAATCATCCTTAACATAGAAGGCCCACAACATCACTATTTGAAGAAGATTATTCAAACACTTCTTCAAATATAACCCATATAGGAATTAAGTTAACTCTACATTCTCCAAGTTACATTATCCCAAACCCATTGATATCGATCTACTTGATCATCAAGATCTACTCCATCTGCAACATGAGAATATACTTTTTCGTCAAGATACGGAATATTCTGCAAAACAGACCATTTGTAGTAAACAACTGCATGACCATAAATTTCTCTTTGTAATTGCTCAGCAGTTACATTCTTCCAGTTATAAGTTCTAATAACACCTCTTGCTTGATCTAAGCAAATATTCTTATCCAGATAGCCCCTGTTCATGCCAATATTAAGTCCTCCATCCAGATACATCATTTCTTCTGTATCCATAACAGCATAACTACTTGGCATTTCTAATAAATTTTTATTACTCATTAATTTTGCCTCCTTTGTTTTTTTTTACTTGTTCGCGATCAAGTATATTTATGTAAAAGCTTAGCTTAATACATCTAATTAGTTGTCTAACTTTACAAAATGAATAACCTTTTCTCTCATCTTGTTCGAATCCCTACTTTGGTCAATATGTAATCCCAATATGTTAATTCATCATATTGTATTCTTGCTGTACCACTCATCCCATTGGCTATTTGAACCTTCTCTCCCATTTTATTCACTAAGTAATCAGAATCTAATGAAATGAGTACCTTAAATACCTGACTTGTTGTAGTTTGAGATGATTCTTTGATGGTAGCGTTACTATCAATTTGGATTACATTTCCTGATACTGTTCCATAGATATTTTGAGCCAGACCATCTATTTCAATCTGTACGGCATCTCCTGTATGTATTCTAGCCATATCCGCCGAACTTACATAAGCTTGTATCATTTTATCCGTATTCGTAGGTGCAATTGTTGCTATTGTTGTGGAAGTCTGTACTACCATGCCGTCTTTATAATCACCAATTAAATGTAAGACTCCTGTAGCTGTAGCCTTCACCTCATACATATTTTTCTCATCATAAACATTTGCCAGCTGTGAATTAACCAGCTCCAATTGAAGTTTTGCTTCTTCAATTGCTCTTTCAGCCTCATCAATAGCAGAATAATACACTTCCTTTTTTTTAGCCTCCATTTTTTCTTTTTCTTTCTTAATCTGCTTTTTATTATATCCTATAGACTTATACAGTGAAGCATCAAAATGATATTGTTCTATTTCAGACCTATATTTTTCATATAAAACAAAATAATGTCGATCCTGATACTTTGTTTCATCAAAATAGTTATGATTCTCTTTCATAGATTTGATTAATTGCTCATATTGCTTTACTTTTTTCTCATAAGCTGCTTTGCTCACCTTTAGTTGTTCCTGTTGTGCCATATACTCAAGATTCTTTATTTGAAATAATACATCACCTTTTTCAACGAATTTACCTTCAAACATGGTACTCTCATTGATTTCACCGGAGTAAGCACACATAACATAATTAGAATTAGGATTCGTAACCATCCCCTGTGCCTGTATTGTATAATATTTGGGCACTTTAAAACTGGCATAAATTGCAGCAATTAAGAGTATGGAAACGATTCCAATCAAAATATATCCAAATGCCGGTGGGGCTTTATCATATAGCAAACGACTATCCGTTAATTCATCCATCGTCTTTACAGATTTACTCATCATTCTTCACACTCCATAAAGATATCCGCTACAATTGTATCTCCCTCTATATCTCTCTCGAGAATTATCGTGTAACTTTCATTTTTTAATGCTATATTATTTTCAAAAGAAACAATCTGCATCTTATCGTATGCAAGTTTCATTTTTTCTTCTGGACCTATATAATGACAATACATACAGTTAGGAACTACAATAGAAGTTTTCATTTCATAAGGTTCCTGTATTTTTGATATTCCTTGATTACACTGAAGCAGAAAACTTATACTAACTTCTAATTTATTTGTAGCATTCATATTGCATTCATTATATTGAATGACTGGACCAATTTGAATTGCTCCATTTGCCCTTATAAAGGAATTCATCTTTTCTAACTCCAATTGAGGTTGTATGTCTTGCACTTCGAAAGGTTCTATCTTTCTTATTAATACATTTTGTAACTTCAATGTTTTATGTAAGCTCACATCTATTTTATTCATAACCCTCATCGCTCCTTTTTCTCTGTCCGGTAATGGCTGCATCACGGTGCTTTTATGTATAGGTCATAACATCATTACCTAGATTTACATCATCTGTAGAATGCGTATTTAACTTTTCTGGTTCCTTTACAAAATTGCCTTGCTGCATCTCCCAAAGTTTATAATATTGTCCCTTCTGTGTAAGTAATTCCTCGTGAGAACCTTCCTCTATAATTTTTCCTTGGTCCATCACAATGATTTTATCACAATGCTTTACCGTCGCTAATCTATGAGCAATGATTAACATGGTTTTACTTTTAAAATGATGATATATGATATCGAAAATAGCATTTTCTGTTGCAAAATCTAAATTACTTGTACTCTCATCTAATATGTAGAACTCGTTCTTTTTCAAAAAAGCTCTTGCCAACGCAATTCTCTGTTTTTCTCCACCACTTAATCCATTCCCCGCTTCCTCTAAATAAGTATCATATTGCATCGGAAGATGACTAATAAATTCATGTGCATTTGCCTTTTTTGCCGCTTCTTTTACTTCTTCAAACGTTGCATCCGGGTTGCCTATTCGTATATTATCCAATATGCTCTTAGAAAATAATTCAATGTTCTGTGGCACATAGGAAATTACCTTTCTTAAGGATTTATTTAGATATTCCTTACTATCCACACCATCGAATAAGATTTGTCCGTTCTCTGGTTCATAGTACTTAAGCAGCAATTTAACAATTGTTGATTTGCCACTTCCACTAGCACCAACTAAACCAATCTTTTGGCCTTTTTTAATATCAAAACTAACATCATCCAGTACTGGTTTTCTATTTCCATATCGAAAAGTAACATTTCTTATACTAATATCTCCATCTAATTGACTTATCTCTTTGTAAATGTGAGAAGTATCACTCCTATTAACTTCCCCACTTCCTATATTCTCGTCCGACATTACTTCTTGTTCTCTTTCATAATCCATAATTTCAGCTAGTCGTTTCATCGAAATATTTGCTTCTTGAATGGATAACTGTAAACTAACCAAACTGCTGATTGGGCTCATAAAATAATTGGATAACGTCATAAACGCCATATAACTTCCCAGGGTTAATGAGCCTTTGATTACTTGCGACATTCCTAGATACAATATTCCTAAGCTTCCAAGTTTTGATATTACACTTGATACAACTCCTTGAATATTTGATAACATATTTTCTTTATAACTGATTCGGACTGATTTTATGTATTCTCTTTCTATTGTTTCCAGTTCATTCTCTTCATAAGCATTAACCTTAATTGTTTCTATTCCACGTAATCCTTCGATAATTTCTGAATTAAGGATGGAAGACTGTCTCATCTGCTCTTCATTAATTCGCTTATATGGCTGCTTAAAGATAAACACTAATGCGATATTGACCAGCGTCATCAGAACAATAAAGTAAAACAACAGCGGATTCATCGTTAACAGAATTGCACCTGTAATGAATACCATTAACACATCCATTATCAAAGACAATGCTATATTGGTAAATATATTTTTAATGGTGAACGCATCTGAAAATCTTGTTATGATATCCCCTGTCTTTCTCATAGCGAAGAATTTCATAGGCAATTTGTATATATGCTCAAAATACCCCATCATTAAAGGTATATCAATCTTAATTGATAAAAAGATAAGTATTGTCTGCCTGACAAAGCTAACCAGTATTGATGTAATTGATACAACCAAGAAAACAGCAAGTGTAGTTCCTAACATTCCAATTTGCTTATACGGAAGGATTTCATCGAAAATGATACTGTTAAATAACGAACTAACGATTCCTAATATTGTAACTAACAAAGACGACAACAACGCATAGAAAAACAATTTCTTATGAGGTAACAAAAGCTGAACATATCGATCGAACATTTTAGTTTTTTTATTTTTTTCACTTCTGAATTCACTACCAGGTTTTAATATCAAAAGCCTACCCGTAAAGGTTTTAAGAAATTCATCCACTTTTACTTTCATTAAATCATTGGCTGGATCGCCAACTACGATATATTTCTTTGTAATTTTAAATATGACAACAAAATGAGATTGGCCTGTTTTTGTAATTACATTTGCAATAGCAGGCAATGTATAATGACTTAAAAAACCTTCTCGATCCACCTTTACTGCTTGTGATATAAATCCTAATTTATCTAAACACTTTGATACCCCAATTAGATTCGTCCCCTTACTATCGGTTCCCATATAATCACGCAGTTCTGAAATACGTGTTTCTTTCTTATAATGTAAACAAATCATGGCTACACAAGCTGCTGCACAGTCCGTTTGGTCATGTTGTTTAACAAGTGTATATCTCATATGTAAATTAAATCCTTTCCCTGCTTATAAAAACATCTTTCCCCTATTATAATACATTATATCTTGTTGTTGTCAACCATTTTTGAACATGTTTCAAAATGAAAGAAGATGGAATTCCATGTAACAGAAAAGAAGCTGATAAATACCGATGCGTTCGCTGGATACAACATAATTGATTACAAAAGGTTAAGCGGATCAAAAAAAGTGCCAAGTTAGCATTCTCCCTTCACTAACCCGGCACTCCCTTATTCAATTATCAAAATCCTATTCTACCATACTAACTAACTTTCCACCATAATACACTTCTGTCTTACCACTCTTAAATCCTGTACAAGCCGACCAGTCTGCATGATTCATACGTGTCTGAATAGATAATACACCAGAACCAATCATCTGAGATTCGCTGAAACTGATCTCCACATACTTATCCGTTACCTTAGCATTTACAGCTGAAGTATAAACTACATACCAAGGTGCTTCATTTAGATTAATCGCTGCATGATCAACCCATAGGTTCATATCTTGCTTGTTGCTGTCCTCATAATAGAAACGAATCATAAGATCTTTCAAATCAAAATCTTCTGAACCTTTCTTAATTGTGCAGGACTGAGATACATTACTTCCAGCTGTTGTATTAACTGAAACATTTGGAACTACTGCTGCAACTTCTGTTGAAGGTTCTACAGATGGTGCAACACTTGGTTCCACACTTGGACTTGGCTCCACGCTAGGGCCTGGTTCTACACTTGGCTCTGTGCTTGAAGTTGGTTCTACACTTGGTACGATTTCCTTCTCCCAACCTGCATAAAGCTTTGTATTTTCTTCCACTTTGTCCCTTGCAAAATCCCATTTTTCTGTACAGCCCGCATCTTTATACCATCCAGTAAATTGATAGCCATCACGTTTTGCGTCTGGTGCGCTTACTAGGCATCCTTCTGTAACAACCTGTTTCGCAGATGCTTTAGCAGAATCATCTGTATAGAATTCAACTTTATATTCTGTTCCAACAGGAACTCTCTTAATTCTTAAGTTATCTACATAGATGTCAGATGTTCCATCGGATTCAATGTATAAATTAAGTGCTGTCAAATCTTTCGGAAGCGTTACGATTGTACTAACTGTTTTATATTTGCCAGGATCGGAAGCAGTTCTTAAGTAGTTAGGCCATACGTCGCTAATATCACCAGTGATGCCGATTACAGAATCATCTGTCTTAACGTCGCAGGTGATTTCAACTTGCATACCAAGGTAAGCAGAAACATCAAAACATACACCGTAGTAAGTTTCATCTTTGTCTGTAAGTCTTACTGCATGATTGCCATCTGCTTCTTCTACTCTCTCTAACGTACCTGCGCCACCCCAGCGAGGGCCAAATTTAACATCTTCTGCTTCTACATCATCTACGTAATCTGCGATTCTTACTTCGATGTCATCTACATAGAAATCTGCATTGCCATCTGTCTCAAGGAACATATTAGCCGCTGTCAATTGATTGGATATGGTATAAGTTGTTTCGATTTCTGTGAACTTACCGTCTTTTGCTTCCACTTCTTTTAATACTACTGGATTATCTCCATCCATTCCTAAGCGAATCTTGCTGTCGGTTGTCTTAACATGCGCTTTCACTGTTACTGTATTGCCGATGTATTTACTTAAATCAAATTGGATATTGGCATCCTGTTCTTCTCTTGTAACAAGTAACGAGTTCTCTCCGCTCATTTTTTCTGTATCTGTTACAGCAAGGCGAGGCATATGGCCAACACCTCTTGGGCTGCAGATGTTTGTTTTTCCTTCGAAACCTTCATCTAAACCAACTAGTTTCACCTGTAAATGATCCACATAGATATCTTCCGTATCTGGAGTTTCAAAATACAGTTTAAGTGCTGTTAATTCTGCTGGCACTTTGTATCTACCTTTAATCTGAACCCATTCTCCACTTGAAGTATCTACAGAAGTAATATTTGGCCATTCATTGTCGATGTCTGCTGATAATTTTACCTTAGGTGAATCACTCTTAACCCATGCACTGATATCGATTGTCTGACCAGCAAAACGAGATACATCAAAGCTTGCTCCATGCCAGGCAGCTCCTCTGTCTGTTACTAATAAGGCACCATTGCCGCTTACTGTTTCCTCATTTTGAACAACTAGCTTGCTATCTCCTCTAGGTGAAAATCCTTCTGACTCTGCTGCCTGGTCTTCTGCATCAAAATCATACATTGCATCAGAAAAATCAGGAGCTACATATGCAGGCTCAGGAAGTTCGTCTCCAGTCTTTGCATATACAATACCGTCAAATGCTAATTTTTTAGAAAGGTCACTATTAAATAATAATGGAGAAGACTCTTTCTTCCATGAGTTATCGTCTGTTAATCCCCAGATCGTAACACAGCTTAAATTAACGCCATCTTCTCTTGCTTTTACAAGTTCTTCAAAGAAATTCTTATAAAATGCTGCCTGATAGTAACCTGCATTGACACCTGTAGAAGTCTGTGCAACATCTAACTCTGTAATGTGTACTTCGCCGAATGCTTCATCATAATCACGTAATGCCTTGATGAAACTATCAATATTTGTCGTATCAGATAGGTGAGACTGCATACCAATTCCGTCAATGTAGCCATCTTCTTTAATGCTGTGTCCATTTACTTTGTCTGTTAAAATCTTAATAATTGCATTTTTCTTGGACTCTTGGAACTCATTGTAATCGTTGTAGAAGAGTTTTGGCATAATTGATTTCACAGCTTCCACATCCGTTGCGGAAACACCATAAACATCGGCATACTCTTCTGCATATTTCTGAGAGTATTCTCTCGCATACTTAAATGCATAGTACATGAAATCTGGTCCAATGGTACGATACCAATAACTATCTCTTAAATCATATTCATTGGTACCTGGTTCAACTGCTTCATTTACAACATCCCAGCAGTAAATCACATCGCCATATCCATTTTCGTACACATATTTCATTACATTGTCAATGTAACTATCCAAACGTGCTAACATTGTGTCTCGGTCTACTAAACAATCTTTTGATAAATTGGATTTGTTTCCATCTGTATATACTGGGTTGTATCCTTTGCAGAATACAGCATCTGGACACTGAGAATGCCATACAAGGGTATGACCTCTAACCGGAATACCATGTTCTTTCGCCCAATCAAGCATTTCCTTGGCAGAAGTATCAATTACAAATGGAAGATAAGTTTCTGTTGCTTCGGAGCTCTTATAACCCATGTTGTAATCTGGTTTTAACTCATTACCAAATGTAAGACTGTTGAATTCCTTCTTAATTAATGCTTCCTTATATGGATTACCAATTTCACTTAAAGGATTCGAACCGCCCCAATGGCTTAATGCCTCAGATGCAACACCCATTTTGAAATCATCTGCATATAAATCTTTCAGCACTTCATACTGAGAAATATCTGCATAGGTTTGTTCTTCTTTCGTATACTCACCTTCAACACTAATGTTTATGTTATCAAGCAGATAGCTTACGCCTTTCTCTGTTTCAAAATAGATGTCATATTTGTCGCATCCTGCTGGAATTTCGTATTCTCCTTCAATAGTTACAACATCTTTTCCAACAGAAGTTCCGGAAGCAACCATGTTGTAAGAGTCATCTTCTCCTGTTTTTGTTGTTTTAATCGTTGCACTAAAGGAGTGTTCTACATCATCTTCGGAATCATAAGCGGATAAATCAGCAGATAATTTAATCTTATTTCCTGCAAATGCACCAATATTTAATGCGTATGCATAGTAATTCTGTTCACGGTCGCTTACCTGAAGAGCCTTTCCGCCATCTTGTCCTTCTACTAAGGAAAAACTTGGACTACCAAATGCGTATCCTTTGATGTCATCCACTGATTCATAGGAATCAAAATTTTCTGTCAAACCATATGTTTCTTGGATGCTTACGTCGTCTAGAAGATAATCGTCTGTTGTCCCCTGACTATTTTCACTATCCCATAACATAAAGTAAATGCAGTCAGCACCTTCTGGTACTTTATACTCAGAATTTAACTCAACCCATTCCCCATCTTTTGTTGCTGTGCAAGTAGCCCATTTGTAGTACTCTCCGTCTTCGTCATTTTTACCTTTTACACAAGCAACTGCTAGAAGATCGTCGGATGCAACCTTCATAAATGCATTGAGCTTAATCATTTTTCCAGAGTATTTGGAAACGTTATATGAATAACAGTTCCAGTCTGCATCACGATTGGTAACTAGTAATGCCTGATCTCCTGAATGTGCGTCGTCAGAAAACTCATAGTTAGCATCCCCCATAAATGTTCCCTTAAGAGTATCTGATTCAAAACCTTCTTCGATTCCATCTGCTGCTGCTTTCATTTTGTTCGTATCAAACATTACTGTATTGACTAAGCTGCCAGCCATTGCAACGCTCATTGCCATAGCAAGAAAACGTTTGCCACCATGTTGTATGTATTTTTTCTTTTTCATGCTACACCTTTCCTTTCTCTTTCTTAAAACACTGACGTAGGCTCACTTATGAAAACAGAATGCTTTCGTATGTGAGGCTGGTATTTATTTGTTACAGTATAATTGTAACATTTTTTTTTGGTTGATATCATTCAATTATTGCCATGTTGAGTGTTAAAAGTTGTTGAGTTTTTGGAAAGGGTGGGAGGGAGAAATTGGGTGTTGGGTTGGGAGTTGAAATGTAAGCTGTATGCTGGCGGTTAGCGTGAGGTGAAGGTTTTGGTTTGCGTTTGTCGACTTATGAAACTTAAAAAAATTATATAAAACCATGTAATCTTCTAACTTCAGGTTCTTTATTGCAGCTTTCGTAGTCTCAATTAAGAAACATTTTGGCATTTTGCATCTCACTAACTGATAAAATATGTCCCAATATAACTTATTCAACTCGTAACTTCCTTGTAATCGTTTCGTAGCAATAGAAAAAGGCTGTATCGGCAATGATGCTGCAGGCACATCAGATTTTGGAATCTCGCAAGGAGCTAACTCAAAAAAATCTTTGTAGATTACATTAACATCTCCCATTAGTTCTCGATAAACTTCAATTACTTTCTTATCATATTTGAATTCTTGCAATATTTTATATTTACTACTGAAGATCTTCGTTGACTAATTAGATTATTTATAAGTTCTTTTTTCTTCTAAACACTACTTAAAATATCTCAATAATTCAACAAAATTTGAATAGTCAATTTCTATTGGAGACCTCATAATGGCTTCCTTTAGTTTAGTTAATGTGTAAAAGTTTATTTCGTTAAAAGTTAAACTATTTACTTTGGCTATATTTTTGGTATTAAACTCAAATCTATTTGGATATTTTTGATTTATTTTATCTTCGTCTGACCAGATTGGTACATACTTAACATTATTTTTTTCATAATAGTAGCTTTTTGTTACTCCAAAGACTTCTATATTATGTATTACATAGTCTTTCGCTTTAGCGACTTCTCTTAATTTCTCATCACTTACTCTTGGCCATCCCTTTAATTTTTTACTTCCTACTTCTACTGGCCCAAAAAAGATTACTATATCATCTGCCTTTATGTCTTTAATATCACTATTTGACTTCAATCTTCCTTCTGTAAATCCCCATATCCCCAATGGTCTCGAATGAGTCCAATTTTTCTCTACCTTTTCAGATACATAAATAAACCAAATCTTTGTATGAGTTCTTTTTTTAAGTCTTTCTTGTTCAAATTGTTGAATACTTTCATGAATAAGAGATAATGCTTCCTTTTTAAACCATTTTTCAAACTTCCTTTTATCGATGATAATCTGTTGGAAACTGTATATTTCACTATCTTTTTCTAGAACTACTAGAAAACCACCATTTTCCTCAAACATCTTATGTGTATACGGTTGAGTTTTGGTTTTTTCTTTATTCCTTTGATCATGATCATAATGTGAAGAAAGCCACTCTACCTCTACTGGATATTCAAATCCATCATCCAAAACAACATATAAATCTGGAAATCTATCAAATGGTTCATTAAACCTACATGAAATTATTTTACGTGTAACACCGTTTAATACAATTGAATAGTCATCGAAATTATCAACAAAATATTTTTGTAAAACTTTCTCATCAATCCATTTTCTTCCCATGTCTTTCTTGTATGATATTTATATAAGCTACATATCATATTTCCTTTCTTTTTTATTTGTGATTATAATACATTCATATGTTGTGGACTTTTGATTTTTTTCTGTAGCCCCACTACTTGAAGGAGTATATTGCCACATTTTTATCTGAACCATTTATTAGCTGGATGTGCCTAAGCTCTTTGCTCAGGAGTACTTACTTCAATCAAGTCATTAACCCTATACAGATAATCCAGTCCATTGAACAGATTGAGTTACTGAAATAGCCAGGTTAAAAAGGAGGAATCGGCGATATTACACGATTTTCTTCACCATCAAAACTTCTTGCCCTTTCAAACTTGACTTTTCATCGCTGGTCTCCTTTTATCAACCTTTCATTTATCACTATTTTAACATATAATTGATTCGTAAACCATTTCATTTTTCGGATTCCGTACCATTCTGTTAAATTTTATTCAAACTAATAAAACTAATACTCTCCAAGTTGGAAATAATAGAAAGCATATATATAATGGTTACCAAAACAAGACTTATAGTAAGCGTCCAATGAGAAGGTGTCTACCACCCACTTTCCGTTTATATTATAATCAACAAAAAACAGTATCAAATCACCCAGTGGACGCAGATGATCAAAGAATACCGTCAAAGCGGGCTTATTGTTTCCGATTGGTATAGAGAGCAAGGACTACGTCCGCAGATTTATTACTGTCAACTAAGAAAAGTACGGGAAGGCGATGGATTTGTACTTCTTTACAAACGCCTTGAAAACTGGAAATACCAATGGCCCCAGAAATTAGAAGAATTCCGTTCCATACTCATTTTTAGAATACATGCTATACTTGAGCATTTGAAAGGAGCAAGATGTTTGATATCCATTTAAATAAACACCTT
The DNA here is from genome assembly GCA_937903005.1 of uncultured Lachnoclostridium sp. Lineage (GTDB taxonomy): Bacteria > Bacillota > Clostridia > Lachnospirales > Lachnospiraceae > Clostridium_AI. The sequence continues at coordinate 26,267 of CALFNR010000129.1, forward strand.
TGAATAATTATTTATGGCAAAAAATTATTAATAACTTCTCCAATGTTATTATTGTCAGCAAACTCTTTCACATAATTTGCGAGCGCTAAATCCAAAACTCCCAAACCAAATGGACTGAATACTGCCATTTTATTTTTAACTCTAGAAGGTTGTTTGCCTGATAAGATATCTGCTAAATTGCATCGAATGAAATCCCTATTCTGCAACTTTTGTTCTGTTAAATGAACCGATGTTTTTTCACGTAAAACATGATCAATATCATCAACGATATTGTCACATTTTTCAATAACCGTAGGTCCAAAATCTCTTAACGATATATTCAAGATTGTTGTTTCTTCATCACAATTTTTAAGTTCATCAATATATGGAGTTGATGCAGTTGTTGCAAATGAAACTAATTTCGTTTTTTCAAACACTGCCTCAATTGTTTCCACAATTTCGGAAGTAATATGATCTGATGATATTAATTCAGAAAAACTCTTCGCTCTTTCCTCTGATTTGTCAAATAGAACTGCTTTCTTTAAGTTTGGAAATGCAACTTTTAAAAAGTGAATAATCTCTTTATTTATTCTGCCGCATCCAACAATTCCAACAGTTGTTTCCTCTTTATTGCCATGAATAGTCAATGCAGCTAATGCAGCACTTGCAGCTGTTCTTGTCGCACTAATAATAGAACCTTCTATGACTGATTCGCACATTCCATTTTGCATATTATTAAGAATTATTACTGCTGATGCTCTTTCAATACCATTCTCAATATTATGCGGAAAAGAGGAAATCCATTTCATTCCTGCTTTATTACAATCACCGCCAATATACGCAGGTAATCCGATAATCCTATTTGTATTGTCATTAGGAAATCTTAAAAATATTGAATGCGGTAATGATGTCAAACTTTCATTATGTGAGATATATGTCTTTGCAACTATATCCATTATTTCCTTCTCTTTTTTCTCAAGTGCTTTTTTTACTTGTTCTGCTCCTATTACTAAAATACTTTTACTCATAATATTTCCTCCTGATTTTTTGTTTGTGTTTTTCTATTTTTTAAAACTATGTAAAATGAAGTTATAGAAAAATCTATCAAAATTGATACAAAAAATATAGTTTGTCATCTTGTTCCATTTCAAATTAAAAATATCAGGTAAAAGTGAAACGTACTTAATAATTGCTGGAATGATGACATAATATAAGGCAATGCTGGCGCAAATATTTAAAATGTTCTGTAACTCTCCTGAAAAAATATTATTGAACATCATGTTCTTTGCAAATCGTATAATCTGTACTATTTGAATAACTCTCAGACTACTAAGATTTTTATATCCATTATCCTTTGTTATAATATCTCGAATTTCTGTTCTAATCAAGAAGAATACAGAAGCGGTGAAATCTGTGGTTCTGTTTTACAGAAATGAAAAAAGGAAATACTAAATGTATCTCTAGCTTACCACTCATAAGGCGTATTCTGATACACATAATAATTCACCCAATTCGTATACAGCGCATTACTATGCGCCCTCCACCTAAGCAGCGGTCTCTCATTACAATCGTCTCCTTCATAATAATTCTCCGGCAACGCAATATCGATCCCTTTATCCAAATCTCTCTTATACTCCGTATCCAGCGTAACCCTATCATACTCTGGATGACCAAGTACAAAAATCTGCTTTCCTTCCTCCGCAATTGCCAAGAACACCCCTGCGTCCTCACCCTTTGCTAACACCATAAGCTTCTCTTCTTTCTCAATATCCTCCGTCAACACCTCTGTATTTCTGGAATGTGGTGCATAGAACACATCATCAAACCCACGAACCAAAGGACATTTTCTATGATAAACCCTGTGTTTAAAGATACCGAACTTCTTCTCTTTCAAAATATGTTTTGAAATACCAAAATGATAATACAAGCCAGCCTGTGCACCCCAGCAAATATGTAACGTAGAAGTAACATTTGTCTTAGACCAATCCATAATGTGAGTTAATTCATCCCAGTACTGCACTTCCTCATATTCCATCAGTTCCACAGGAGCACCGGTGATAATGAGACCGTCGAATTTCTGATTCTTAACATCTTCAAATGTAAGATAGAATTTATCCAGATGGCTGGTAGGTGTATTTTTCCCGATGTAGCTTGCAGTTGTCAAAAATGTTACGTCCACCTGAAGCGGTGTATTAGATAAACTGCGAAGCAGTTGAACTTCGGTTGCCTCCTTTAATGGCATCAGATTCAAAATTGCTATTCTCAAAGGACGGATATCCTGTTTCATAGCACGATGTTCATCCATCATGAAAATATTTTCTTCTTCTAGTATTCTCTTTGCAGGTAAATTATTCTGTACTTTAATAGGCATTTTACCACCAACCCTTTTTCTGATTTTATCATTTCTATAATTATAGCGAATTACATAAAGCCTATTATACCAAACTGAATGTGAAAAATCCAGTTTTAGTCATGTCGCTTTGATTCTAACAAAACCAAAAAAGACTGAATTCGTCCTCGAACCCAATCCAGTCCTCTTCTGGCTCTAGCCCCTATTCTGTTCTAACTACTTACACAACAAAACGATTTATCAATACAATCCTATGCCTCACCAAGCATCCCAATAAACTCTTCCTCCGTAATAATCGGAATTCCAAGTTCCTTCGCTTTCTTATTCTTACTAGAGTTAGACGTATTGTCATTGTTAATCAAATAATTCGTCTTCGACGTAACAGATCCCGTAACCTTCCCGCCACGTTTTTCAATCACATCCTTCACTTCATTCCGATTTGCGAAATGTTCAACCGAACCAGTAATCACAAATGTTACACCATCTAATGTCTTCTCTTCATTGGACTCCTCTACAACAAAATGCAGCTCATCCACAAGGCGTTCTACATGTTCCATACGCTCTTCATTACGGAAAAATGCAACAAATGTATCTGCAATCACATCACCAATACCATTGACATCCACAAGCTGATCCGCTGTTAAGGACTTAATCACATCCCAATCACTACCATAACGTCTGATAATCAATTTAGCTGTAGATAATCCAATGTTACCAATTCCAAGAGCATAGATAAAGTTTGGCATCTCCACATTTCTAGACTCTTCAATAGACTTAATTAAATTCTCATAAGAACGTTTTCCGAACCCTTCCATCGTAACAATTTCTTCTTGGTGTTCTTCCAAATGATACAAATCCGCCAGTTCCTTGATAATACCACTTTGAACGAATTTCTCAATCGTCGCTTCCGAAAGCCCGTCAATATTCATGGCATTTCGGCTAACAAAATGAGATAAAGACTTAATCTTCTTCGCAAAACATTCTGGATTTACGCAATATAAAGATTTAACACCATTATCATCCTTAATCTCTGTCTTATGACCACAAACTGGACATTCTTCTGGTGGCGTTGCTGTTCCGCTCTGTGTCAGATTTTCCTCAATCTGTGGGATAATCATATTGGCTTTATATACTTTAATGGTATCTCCAATTCCAAGTTTCAGGTTTTCCATAATGCTTACATTATGAACGCTGGCACGACTTACGGTTGTTCCTTCTAGTTCCACCGGCTCAAAAATCGCAACTGGATTAATCAGTCCCGTTCTAGACGCACTCCATTCGATTTCAGTTAAAGTCGTTTCTTTGATTTCATCTCTCCATTTGAAAGCAATGGAGTCTCTTGGGAACTTAGCAGTTGTTCCTAGGGAACGTCCATACGCAATATCGTCTAATGCTAATACAAGTCCGTCGGAAGGTAAATCATATGTTTCAATTGCTTTGGCAAAATATGCAACGGCTTCATCCATCGTACTGCTTGTTACTTCTTTGTTTTCAACCACATCAAAACCAAGACTTCTTAACCAGTTAATCTGTTCCAATCTACTGTTCTTAAAGTCTACATTATCTGCCTGTACCAGATTAAATGCGAAGAAATGTACATTTCTCTGCGCTGTGATTTCATTGTTTAACTGACGTACGGAACCAGAACACAGATTACGTGGATTTTTGTATTTGGCATCTACAGCTTCGATTGTCTGATTCATTTTTTCAAAATCAGAGTATTTGATAATTGCCTCACCACGCAAAATTAAAGTATCTTTATAGGATATCTCTAACGGTACATTCTTGAATACCTTTGCGTTATTCGTGATAACTTCACCGATTTCTCCATTTCCACGGGTTACTGCCTTTACCAGTTTGCCGCCTTCATAAGTCAAGACTATGGTCAAACCGTCTAATTTCCAAGAAAGAAGACCTTTTTGTGTCCCTAACCAGTTTTTTAACTGTTCTGCTTCTTTCGTTTTATCCAAAGAAAGCATTGGCTGCGCATGTCGTTCTTTTGGCAGCTCGCTTAATACTTCATAACCAACATTTATACTTGGGCTGTTAGATAACACAACACCCTCTTCTTTTTCCAGAGCCAGCAGTTCATCATAAAGCTTATCGTATTCAAAGTTTGACATGATTTCTTTTGCGTCCTGATAATACGCTTTTCCCGCTTTATTTAGTAGACTAACCAGTTCTTTCATTCGCTCCATATTTGTGTTCATGCTAACATCCTTTCCTATCTTTATTTAACAACGCGTTTAGCTTCGTCCATTCTTCATTCGAAATGTTGCGATAAGTCCCAACTTTCAAATGATTCAGTTGTATGTTCATAATACGCACTCTCTTTAGTTTCTGTACGCGATAGCCAAAATACTCACACATTCTACGAATTTGACGATTTAATCCCTGGGAAATAATGATACGAAATGTTCTATCATTTACAACATGCAGCTTACAAGGACGTGTTACCGTATCTAGAATTGGAACTCCTGCTTCCATTCCTTCTACAAATTCTTTTGTCATTTTCTTATTCACCGTAACCACATATTCCTTTTCGTGATAATTACTTCCACGAAGGATTTTATCTACGATGTCACCTTTGTTGGTGAGCAGAATCAAACCTTCTGAATCTTTATCCAGACGCCCAATCGGATATATTCTCTTGCCATAATTCAGATAATCCACAATGTTATCCTTATCCTTTTTGCTTGTGGTACAGACGATTCCTCTTGGCTTATTGAATGCGATTAAGATTCTTTCTTCTTCCCTCTTTAGCGGTTTTCCGTTTATTACTATGTTCTGTCCAGGTTTTACCTTTTGTCCTAACTGTGCAACTTCACCATCTATTACTACTTTACCTTGTTCCACAAGTCGATCTGCTTCACGTCTGGAACAAAAACCTGAATCACTTAAATATTTATTCAATCGCATTGGTTCGTTCTGCGTCATTGTTTCAATCCTCTTTTCTGTCTCTTACCTATTTTAATCCAATCAGATTAGTTATGAAATGGGCGCTGCAATTCAAACAAATCCTAGTTTAAACTGTAACACCCATACCATTATTCTGCTTCTGTTGTTCCTTCTCCACTAGGGATAGGATTTTTTTGTTTTTCCTCTTCCTCTTTCTGCGCATCTGCGTAGAACTTATTTAAATCCTTATCACTTTCAAGTGCTTTTTTATACTTATCCTGCACAGAAGCAATTAGTTCTTTCACACTATCGCTTTCATATACACTTTCTTTGTATGCATTCTGTTCATCTGTCATCATACCATTAAAAATGACAAAATTACCGTTTTTATCTTTGTTCACATATAGACCTGTAAGACCCGGTGCTGGTGTCTTAATATCTTTCAGCTTGATATCTGTATAAGCAAACACCACATAACTGTCTTTTTCTTCTCCAGCTACGGTGTAAGTGTCAATATTCTGATATTCTTCCACATAAGTACCTAGCGTTTTTAACTCCTCTGCATTAATGTTTTTCACGTCACTTACTAATGTTCCTAGTTTATTCATATCGCAGCTGACTCTTGCTGCGAAATACTGTTTTATTAGTTCATTTATCTCTGGATAGGCATTCTTTTCTAATGTCATATCTCCATTTTTCGTACTATTAGTTCCTGATGAAAAGCTGTCATCCGTTACCGAAACATTCTGTTCTGGTTTATTCTTTTGGCTTTCAGAATTATGATTCACTATTGTATAAGCAACTCCTCCAATACAGATTGTCCCTACGGATATTGCTAATACTAATTTTTTATACTTTAATTTCAATCCTATCACCTTTTTCCTATGTTTAAGTAACAATCTAATCTGCCACTTTACCTTTTTAATCTTAACAAAAAAGACGTTGAAATGCAATATAATTCAGGTTGACAATTATGTATCTTTGCAAATTATAACAAATTGTATCTTTACATTTTGGATTGTTCCCTATATAATAGGGTTATGTGCTTTGACACAACCCTATTATGCATCTGTAGCTCAGTGGATAGAGCAGTAGCTTCCGAAGCTATGTGCCGCAGGTTCGAATCCTGTCAGGTGCATTTTTATACTTTGTTATGAAAACCATGTTTCTAGAAACATGGTTTATTTAATCTGTGCTGACAATTTGCTGATTCTCTTGAACAATGATAGCATACCTCATTCACAAGTTTCTGGTCATGGAAGTAAGCATATACATTCGCTAATGTTGTGTCTGCAATATTTTCCAAAGCCTCATTGGTCAAGAATGCCTGATGAGAAGTTACTAAAACATTTGGAAATGTTACAAGTCTTGCCAGAATATCATCTTGAATAATCTTACCTGAAAAATCTTCAAAGAAAAAGTCTGATTCTTCTTCGTATACATCAAGTCCTGCTGCTCCGATTTTTCCACTCTTTAATCCTTTCAACAGAGCTTCCGAATCAATTAACGCTCCACGTGATGTATTGATAATGAAAACTCCTTCTTTCATTTTACCAATTGCATCATGATTGATAAGATGATAACTATCCTTTGTTAGTGGACAATGCAATGAAATAATATCTGACTTCTCACATAACTCATCAAAAGATACATAATGATAATCGGAATCCTTTATCGGATATGGATCGTACATCAGCATGTTCATTCCAAAGCCACTGCACACATCAATAAAGGTTCTGCCAATTTTACCTGTACCAACAATACCGATAGTTTTTCCATGTAAATCAAACCCAACTAATCCATTTAAGCTAAAGTTAAAATCCCTTGTCCGGATATATGCTTTATGCAGTTTTCTATTTAACATAAGAAGCATTCCCATTGCTGCCTCCGCCACCGCATAAGGGGAATAAGCTGGCACACGTAACACATGAATCTTACCAAATGCATATTGAAAATCAATGTTATTATAGCCGGCACAACGCATAACAACCAAGGTAATTCCATAGTTATATAAAACCTCTAGAGTATCTTTATCCAATTCATCATTTACAAATGCACACACACAGTCGCATCCCTTTGATAAAACGGCTGTACTTTTGTTTAACTTTGCTTCGTGATATTCAATCTCGCACTCATACTTTTCCTTCAACTGTTCAAAATAAATTTTGTCATAAGATTTTGTATCGTAAAAACTGATTTTATTCATTCCACTCTTCCTTTTCTAGTTTTAATACTAGGGTTAGCAAAAAAGGAAAAACTATTCATAACATTAGGGTTATCGAACTTCGAACGTCCTCGTTTCCGAGTCGTATAGATAAATATGATTGGACAGCACTTCATCCAATGGGACATGTTTTTGATTCACTTCTTGTACTAATTTCGTTAACAGTATTTCATCTATGTCATCTGCAAAAGGCATTAAGATTAATTCATGAATGCTGCTAGGTAATACATAAAGCTTTCCTCCCAGTTTTTCAGCAAACTGCTGGAATTCTTCTTGATACAACATAACAGCAGCACCATTGATTCCCTGTTCATTGGTTATGACATACATCATAACCTCATTTTCCGGCTCATTGCTTATATTGTCCATTGTATCCGCACCTGCCAGCATTTTAACAACATCTTCTAATGTACTAAATACAAGTGGAAAATGAATTGGCGTATTTTCTGTTGCACACTGTAACAGATACTTAATATCAATATTCCAGTGATCCATAATATTATTGGTTACCGGAAGCATGGAAACCGATTCATCTTGTAATTTTATGATACAATGAAACGTAATAGCCAGGTCCAAAAAACGAATGTAGGGAATACAAGAAAGCTTTTCTCTATTATCATCATAATTCACAAGCCTGTAGATAACCGAATCCTTCTGATTCTCCCACTCAAGATTAAAATCAAATTCATCCGAATTAAAATTATCTAACGCTTCCTGATACGTATTCCATATGTTCTGTAATACTAAATTCAGATTATCCTCTTCTATGTACTGCTCATAAAACCCATTCAGATAAATATTCGGGGTCACTTTTTGACCTTTTTTCTTCATCAAGATACCATTCATCTGGACATGGTTGTTCTTCACCACCTCATTGACACTGACGGTGTACTCGTTGCCAAGGTACTCTGTAAAATACTTTACAACTGCTTGCACAAATTCATTATAATTCATTCACATTTCCTTTCTGTATTTACAAGCATTCCATAGCTATGTATCATTACAGTCTTCTTTGTTTGGTTCTTGTGATATCGTTGATCAGATTTGATCATGAAATGATAAAAGAAATATTAAGACTTGCATTTAGAAAATTACTCTTGTAAATACCGTTCATTAGATTATTTTTTATTCTATAACTTTATCAAATATTAGCATTCTTTTCAAGTCCTTTTTGGTAAATGTAAAAACTAATACAAATCTGACTTGGAATATAGAACAACCAGATAAGCCATTGAAACAGGTGAGCAAAAGGTACGGTAAGTCCTGCCAGTTCCCCATTGGATAAACCAACGCAAATATCACAGCAGATAAATAGAATCAGTCCCAATGAAAACAAAGGATGGGCTTTATAATGAAAGCATGCTTCCATTATATTTCCCATAAAAAATACTGCATAAATAGGAACTATAATAAAAAGCAGAGAAAACTGCTTTATCATACACATACTTACTATATTTCCAATAAAGGCGACGCTGACTCGTAATATCACATGCTTCTTAAGACGAACCCATTCAAAGTCAGCCGCCATAAAGATAAAGTAGCAAATCTGTGTAAGAAGAAAGGCAGTAACCCCTGCTTCATAATACTGATTCTTAAGAATCAAAAAATAGTCTCCTATGCAAGTAAAGCCTAAACCAAGTACAAGAATTCCTGTACATTTCTTCTTCTGAGTCTGCACAAGGAAATGATAAAAAGCGTGTAAAAAGCATAATACAATACAGCTATAATGAACTTCATCAACATAAACTGTCAATCCAAACTGACTCATTCCAAACAATAATAACTCCATTAATAAAAACACGACTGCTATTACTTTGTTGAATCCATTCATATATTGCTTAGCTCCTTATTCACAATTTACATTTCTCTTTTTGAATTCTTTCAATAATTTGCCTGCTTCCACCTCTGGAATCGGTTTGCTATATAGATATCCTTGCGCCTGATTACAATTGGCCTTTTTCAAAAATACTGCCTGTTCCGAACTTTCAACTCCTTCCGCAATGACTACTAAATCCAAAGTCTGTGCAAGGGTGATGATAGTTGATACAATCTGCTGATCACTAGTATCTTCAATTACTCTGTCTAAGAAACTCTTGTCAATCTTAAGGTTATTAACTGGCAAGTGTTTTAGATAATTCATAGAAGAGTAACCTGTTCCAAAATCATCTAAAGAGAATTTTACTCCTATCTCTTTTAATTTCTGTATAATCTCAATAGTATATTCAATATTCTCAATGGCAATAGACTCTGTAATTTCCAAATCTAATTTGCCTGGATCAATCTTGGTTTCTTCTATTGCTTCATTGACCATAGCAACAATATCCGCATCTTTAAACTGTCTTGCCGACAGATTCACTGCAATACTAATATCGTTATATCCTTCCTCTTCCCAACGTTTCAGCTGTTTACACGCCTCAAATAAAACCCATCTTCCGATTGGTACTATCAAGCCAGTTTCTTCTGCAACCTGAACAAAGCCACCTGGTGCAATCAATCCTTTCTCTTTATGAATCCAGCGTACCAGTGCTTCAAAACCAACAATTTTATCGCATTTTAAATCAATTTGAGCCTGATAAAATACTGCGAATTCTTCATTATGCAATGCATTACGAAGTTCTGACTGCAGCTCTATCTTAGCCATTAAGGACTCATTAATATTTTCGTCATAATAACAATACGTATTCTTTCCCATAGCTTTTGCAGAATACATAGCGGCATCTACATTTTTAACAAGCATCTGCGTTGTTTTTCCATCTTTGGGTGCAAATGCAACTCCAATACTTGTTGTTACAAAAAATTCTCTCATGGATAATACAAATGGATAGGTAAATACTTTTTGAATTTTACGTATTTTTTCCTCATAGAGTTCTGTACTTTGGATGTTTTGTGTCAAAACCATAAATTCATCTCCACCAAAGCGAGCAAAATAATCATTTTGGTCCAACACCTGTTTCATTCTGTCTGTCACATCAATTAACAATTCATCACCGTATGAATGTCCAAGCACATCATTGATATTCTTAAAATTATCTAAGTCAATATACATAACGGCAATTACTTCTTCTTTTTGAATATTTGCCATTATCTGATCTAGTTTTTCAGTAAAAGAAATGCGATTCGGTAAATCTGTCAGATAATCTATATATGCTAACTTCTTATTCCGTTCCTCACTGCGTTTTAATTCATCATACTTTTGAGCCAACTCTTCCTGTGTCGACTTGACTTGTTTGTATGCCTCCTCTAATTCTATGTAGTTTTCTTCAAGCTGCTTTTTTGCTTCCCTTGCTTCACGTTCTGCCACATACCGTTTTCGCACATTTATGAGCAGAACTATCATGGTTGCAATGAGCACCATTAGAATAAGAATTAGGACTTTATCATTCACATTATCTATAACAGTATTGAAAGAAAGGAATCCCTTTTTATCCATACTTTTATTTACCTCCAACGATTTAGTAGATAATATAATTACCATTATCATACACTATTTTAACATAAATTATGATTTACATCAAGGAAATAGGAATATAAAACTTGGTATGGGAAAAAAGGGAACATTCATTGATATGCAACGAAAGTTCCCTAATACTTACTTTATGTTATGTTTCTATTTATTCTGTAAAAATTCATCAATCCCCTTAGCTGCTGCCTTACCAGCACCCATAGCTAAAATTACTGTTGCAGCACCTGTTACAGCATCTCCACCAGCGTAAACGCCTTCTTTTGTAGTCTTGCCGTTTACTTCATCTGCTGTGATACATTTCCATTTATTTGTTTCCAAACCATCTGTTGTGGAAGAAATTAATGGATTAGGGCTTGTACCAAGTGACATGATTACGGTATCAACGTCAATTGTATATTCAGAACCTGCAACTTCAACTGGTCTTCTTCTGCCTGATGCATCTGGTTCGCCTAATTCCATTTTTACAACTTCAATTCCTTTTACCCATCCATTCTCATCTACTAAGATTTGTTTTGGATTGGTAAGTAAATCAAAGATAATACCTTCTTCTTTTGCATGATGTACTTCTTCAACTCTGGCAGGAAGTTCTGCTTCACTTCTTCTGTACACGATATGTACTTCTGCACCAAGTCTTAATGCAGTACGTGCAGCATCCATAGCTACGTTACCGCCACCAACAACAGCTACTTTCTTGCCGCCAACAATTGGTGTAGCATAATCATCTTTGAATGCTTTCATTAAGTTGGATCTTGTTAAATATTCATTGGCTGAGAATACGCCGTTTGCGTTCTCTCCTGGGATACCCATGAATTTTGGAAGTCCTGCACCAGAACCGATGAATACAGCGTCAAATCCTTCTTCTGTTAATAATTCATCAATTGTAGTAGCTTTACCAATTACCACGTTGGTTTCAATCTTAACTCCAAGAGCTTTTACATTTTCTACTTCAGAAGCAACGACTGTCTGCTTTGGAAGTCTGAATTCTGGAATACCATAAGAAAGCACACCGCCTGGCTCATGTAATGCTTCGAAAATGGTTACATCATAACCTGCTTTTGCAAGGTCTCCAGCACATGTTAAACCTGCAGGACCAGAACCGATAACGGCAACTTTCTTACCATTCATGGATTCTGCTGCCTTTGGTTTGATTCCATTTTCTCTAGCCCAGTCTGCTACAAATCTTTCAAGTTTACCGATAGATACAGCATCACCTTTGATACCACGGATACATTTGCTCTCACATTGGCTTTCCTGTGGACAAACACGTCCACATACAGCTGGTAATGCAGAATATTCACTGATTACGTGATAGGCTTCTTCCATATTTCCTTCTTTTACTTTTCCAATAAAGCTAGGAATATCGATGGATACTGGACATCCTGTAACACATTTTGCATTTTTACAGCCTAAGCATCTTTGTGCTTCATTAACTGCTTCTTCTTCATTATATCCTAAACAAACTTCTTTAAAGTTTTTTGCACGTTCTTGTGGGTCCTGTTCCCTGACAGGCACTCTCTTTAATGCATCTACTGCCATAATATAACCCTATCCTTTCTACTATTTATCACTGCAGCCACAGCCGCCGTTTTTATGTGTTGCTCCTTCTTGTACTTGTAAAAGAGCACGTCCTTCTTCTGTCTTGTACATCTGCTGTCTCTTCATAGCTTCGTCGAAATTCACTAAATGTCCATCAAACTCTGGTCCATCAACGCAAGCGAATTTTACTTCCCCGCCAACTGTTAAACGACAAGCTCCACACATTCCTGTACCATCAACCATGATAGGATTCATACTTACAATAGTAGGAATATTTAATTCTTTCGTTAATAAACAGACAAATTTCATCATAATAACAGGTCCGATAGCTACAACTAAGTCGTACTTTTTGCCTTGGTTACTCACAAGATCTTTAATCTGATCATTTACATTTCCTTTAAATCCATATGTACCATCATCTGTACAAACATATACATTTTTGGCCCACTGTTCCATTTCTTTATCTAAAATGATTAATTCTTTGCTTCTTGCACCGATGATACAATCCACATCATAACCATTCTGTTTCATCCATTTTACTTGTGGATAAACAGGAGCTGTTCCAACTCCACCAGCTACAAATAAAATATTCTTTTTCTTTAATTCTTCTGGGTCTTCGTTGATCAACTCTGATCTACATCCAAGTGGTCCTACGAAATCACGGAAGGAATCGCCTTCTTCATAAGTTGCCATAATTTTTGTCGAAGCTCCTACTGCCTGGAATACAATCGTGACAGTCTCTTTCTCTCTATCATAATCACAAATTGTCAAAGGAATTCTTTCTCCCTTTTCATCCATTTTTACGATTACAAATTGTCCTGGATAACAGGATTTCGCAACTCTTGGTGCTAAAATGTCCATTAAATAGATATTATTAGCTAAGTACTGCTTTTTCACTATTTTAAACATGATTTACCCTCCATTAGTATTGTATTATATACATTATAAGTGAAATTGGTTAAAAAATCTACCCTCTTTAGAAATTATACGAATCTACCGTCGATAAATGCCCATTGGTGTATCTTCTATCGAGACTTACATCCTCACCAAACCAGTCTGGAGGGCAGAATTGATTGGCTGTTTCCTCATTTCTAAACTCAACTTCTACTAATAAAAGTCCTTCTAGCTGTTCTTTGAAAATGTCTAATTCTGCTGTGTAACCACCATCTAAAGGAACTAAGTAGCGGTTCTTTACTATCATATGATTATCTGCTTTTTCTTTTAAATGCAAAAAGGATGCTTCGTTTAAAGGCACTTCCACTTCATTCTCTACTTTTGCGGTACGATTTTCGTCCTGTTCAATTCCAAACTTTGATTTATATGTTAAAATATAATTTTCATTGCTCTTACGAATTCGAACGGTAGGATTATTACACAGATATCCCTGTTCAATTACTTTACACTCGTATTGTTCTAATTTATCTGGTAATTCTTTTACTAGAAACTTTCTTTCTATCTCCATTACACTTCACCTTTCTTTTATGCATGTTTGTAATCTCTATTTTGCTCTGAATTATCATTAATCATACTATACATTTGCATATTTATGCAAGTAAAAAGGGGGATGTCGCCCTAAGTTTTTGTGCGACACCCCTTTTGAAAAATTAATTATTTTCTTTTACAATCATGCTGTATCGAATCCACATAATAAGCTCTGGCGCCATTTTGTTCAATATTTTCAAAAGCACCAATGCTAAAATTGAACCAAATACATTTAATATCAAATCATCAATATCTACAGCATGAGAAGGAAAGTGTGTTATTTTAACATTAATATATTGAATACACTCGATCCCTATGCTAACGCAAATTGTAACTAATAATATTATTTTATCAGAATGACTTTTCTTTGTTAAATACTTCAATATAAATACAAGCGGCATAAGCAATACTAAATTACCTACTAATTGTATTAATCCTGTCCTAGAAGAAAGATTTTCAGTAATTGTTTTAAGTGGTATTGTTTGTAATACGTTTATATTCCCACCAGTAGCAATTCTAAATTGTTCTAATTCACCTGGTTTAAATATCATTATTGGTAACATAGTTACCTTAAACAACAACTGATAATAAAAAATTATAAACATATAGTATAAAAAATAATGTTCTCTATCTTTCCTTAACTTTGCAATTATAAATGTTAGAAGTAAAAGAAATATGTATACAACAAGGAAAGTTATTAAGTGGAAATCAAAAATATACAAATTCATTCACCTCCATATGTATTGTATTAATCCCATTTCAGAACAACAGTTCCTGTCCACCTGGTTCCAGCAAAATCACGTAGCCATATTTTGCGTTTATCACTAGTGTAAAATGTTGCAGTACCTCCACGTGTCGAACTAACATATTTTATGTCTCCATCCCAACCATATGCATATTTTTTTGCCCAAATAATTCCCATATTACAATCGTCTGTTCCTTTTTCAGGTATAACGGTTGTTTCAATGAACGAAGATGGTTGGTAGTAGCTTTTAGAAAATACTCCTCCAGTCATATCATAAGAAGATATGTATGTATGTGTCACTGCTTCTGCAGTCAAAGGATATAACACAAACATTAACAATGCTAAAAATATAGCATATTTTCTTAATGAAATTACTTTTTCTTTTAACATAAAAATTCTCCTTTTAAACATTTTTTACTAATTATACCCTCTTAAATAAAATATGTCAATTTCTTGGGTAAATTGCAAATGAGATTCTATTTTGTAAGTCAAGAAAGTTAATTATGAAATAGAAATAAACTTCATAAATAGACTCAAAAGGACAGGATAGCAACACCATCTAAGTACTGTTGTGTGACTATTGCTCTTAATTCAGGTGTATGCAATTTATTTGACACAAAAACACCTCCAAAGTAGATTTTGGCTATTTACCATGTCTACTTTAGAGGTATCATATCATTTTTCAATCGTTAAAGCGACAGTCCCTTTTCAAATCTTACTAATCTAAATCAAACATAGACCTTCTAAGTGCTTTTATCAAAACTGTATCTGTAATGGTTTTTCCTTTGTCTTTGGCTTCTGCAACGATTCGTATATGCTCATTGGCACCACTATTCAGATATGCATATGGATATTGATAGATATAATCTGTTCCATCGGATACAATAAATTCATCTGCTTCACTTCCTGAAACATCTAATCCAAACTTTGTTCCATCTCGCTTTAATTTCAAAGCATCTCCATAAATATTACCATCTGCATCAGCTTTATAAAATTTAATTTTGATTACTGGGCTGCTCATTCCTGCCGTAGAAAGATTAAATTCAACATTTTTATTTCCTTCTATGGATGCTTCTGTAAAGTCTACATCCCCATATAACAGATAAGACTTGCCATAAGCAAAATCACTTACCTGATGAAGATTGGTAATGTCAATATTTACCGAACGTTCTAATCCATATGCTGAAATAATTGTATTAATAAAAAGTTTTACTTCATTGTCGTAACCGCCTTTCAAACTATCTCTTCCAATGCCGGTGTAGAACACAGAGTCATTTCTCCATAAATAATAATTATTTCTTACATCTCTAGGTGAAATACTATAAGTTTTTTCTCCTTCGTTCCCATCTAAACAGAAATATGCAACGCCGTTCACTACTTCGGCACCTTCCTGGTCTACGTCTACTTGGTAGATACCACTCTTTGTTACAAAACCATTTGCCTTTTTATCCACAAGATTATCTATATCAATTACATATGGATATCTGGCTATTTTTGCTTCATTGATTCGTGACACAATTCCAGTTGAAGTTATATTCTCTTCCATTCCTGAAAAATACTTCTCAGAGCAGAACTTATTGAGCACACTGTATGTAAATGACATTTCAGAATCTTTTGCTGTGGCTGCTCCCCCTGCAAAGGCTTTATACCGATCCATTCCCAACAGTGTTCTTACTCGGTAATTCGTATTGCTTCCCCAGTGGTCTGCATCTGTATTATCGTTAAAATAGGATAGAACATCTCTAGTAAAGATAATACCCTTTCCTTTTCCTGCTGCAATTGCTATCTTGTTAAGAATACCATCTGCATTCGGGAGTTTTTTGGCTGGATTAACGAATCCCATTAGGATTACATCATAATCAAGCATCTCAAATGTATCAAAATCTGTTGTCATGATATCTTTTGCTGTCACATCAATATGGAAGCGGTCAGACACTACGCTGCTTAATGCATAATTACGGAATCTAGTCGCTTCACTTGAGCTTGAAGTAAGATCCATCTCTGGATAACTGGTAAAATCAGAAAGCTGTAAAACGGATATTGTCTTTGCACTTGCTGCACATTTTACATTTCCTGTAATATTACTTCGAATACCAGCTGGTGCTCCGCCACTTAATTTTACTATTTCAAGCTTATAAGAAACCACTCCTAACATTGCGCTAGATGGAATCTTAGCACCGGATACTTTAACAGTTTCTCCTGAAGTAAAATTATCACTCCAAATTGGCTTTTCATAATTTTCGTCTAAAGTATAGGAACCGTCCTTTTTTACCCATTCATTATAGATACCATTATGGTCGGTGTCTATATAGAGATAAGCACGATAACTGCCAGAACCAAAGCGAGTATCAACCTCTAAACCATTAAATCCAGTTGTACCTATGGATACTCCTGTTCCTTCTTCATATTCCTGAATGATAGAGTCTAATGTATCATAAATATACGCTTTCCCAAGTTTTACACTGGTATAATTTAAAAGCCCTGTTTCGGATCCTCCATTAATGGTCTGGTCATCGGCTACTGTGTACATTCCATCCTTATCAGCGGCTAAAAATTGATACATTTTGGTATCCGTATTGATCTTTGATGGTTCTGCCAAATCTGTAGCATATGCTACTGGATAACCCGCATCCATAAATGCTCTTACTTTTTCAATCATGCGATCTGTGATGTCATTTCCTGAATACTGAAAATCTGTTTTATTTTCTTTCTCACCCTGTAAACTGGCTAAGTGGCTGCTCTTTGCAGTGATTCCTTTATAGTACAGTTTACCACCTTGCATCTTATCTATATTTTTTCCAAAGTAAATCATATCGTAGTCACTGTTTAAATCATTTATAATGCCGACAAATTCACTCATTGTCATTTTTACCACTGCAACCTTGATTCTTATCTCAGATGGTATCCATGACTTAATATCAAGTTCTGTCAAAGTAAAGCTATTATCCGGTTCTACGTCTAATACGGTCATTGTTGGGCAATACGCATTTGCAATTGTGATTGCTACATCACGAGAATCATTGTTAACTCCTTTACACCATTTTTCTTCTCCTGATGTATCAATAGCATCACCTATACTATCTGGTAAGGTTATTTTACTCATTAAGCTACACTGTTCACCAGCACCATGTGCAAAGGCACAAACCGTTGTATTGTTATATTTTCCCACAAAATCATTATCGACAGCATTACTATAGCCTACTTCATATTCTGTTACAAGCTTATCTACTTCTGATTGTGTTTTGCCAGAACATAAGTATTTCATAAGATTTTTAGCTTCCCAAAAATTCCAGCTGTTGTCATGTAAATCTTTAAACAGTTTTTCATAACACTTTTTGGGGGCCATTATTTTCTTGTTCTGCAGATAGGTTGCCATGGATACAGAATATCCTAGCTTCTGAAGGCTGTTGTAGCCATCTAGTTCTTTTTTCACAACATAACCAGGTATGGAAAGAGGCATCTCGTCGATCATGCAGTAATGATATAACTTTGCAACAACTTCCATGGAAAGGTCTGTGCTTGTGTCTCCATTTCCTTTAAACTTTGGATAATTGCCGCTGTTATAATACTTTGTACTAAGCTTATTATGGATTGCTGCATAACTATATAGTTCGTATATGTACAAGTAG
Organism: uncultured Lachnoclostridium sp.; assembly: GCA_937903005.1. Taxonomy (GTDB): domain Bacteria; phylum Bacillota; class Clostridia; order Lachnospirales; family Lachnospiraceae; genus Clostridium_AI. The sequence continues at coordinate 44,573 of CALFNR010000129.1, forward strand.
CGATTGAAGTAATCATTAGGACCTTTCGCAAAATCATCATGAATGGATATATAATCACTTTGTTCGATTAATTCAGGATGTGCATTAATCTGGGAAGGCTCTACTACAAGTACATCAACTAAATGGTTATCTTCATACTTTTTTACCTGGCTCGCTGAAAGCTGTAATGCTTCTTTTAATGTTGTACGAAGGAAGCTATTTTTATTGACATATTTCTTAGTAGTACTATTCCAAGCCAAAACAGTTTGAGACTGATGAAAGTTCTGGTCTAGGGATTTGTCATAATCCTCTTTTTTAATCTTAGAAATATCAACCGGCTCTTCGCCCGCAATTCCATATCCAAGCTCTGCCATCCCTTTGTATGGAACAATTTCTAGTATTTTAAATTTCGCATCCATTCTAAACTTAGGTTCTGCTCCAGGTTTATTCAAAAGATCCGCATTATAATTATCATCAATTTTTACTTTTACCTCTTTGCTCTTCTGACTGATTACCATTGGCGCATAGTTTTCCAATGCAACGGTAACCATTACAATAACTGCCATAAAACAGGCAATCGAAACGGCTAGCCCCTTCCGATGTCTCTTAAACCACTCTAACATAAACATCCTCTCCTAAAATCTCCACTGTTGAACTCATAATAACCATCTCGTTACTTGATTTCTACAAATGCACTTTTTGTTTCCACGTACCTGTTTCTTAATGTAATCGAATCTTTTGACTTTATTTCTTTGCCTGACAGATTAAAACCTAATTCAAACGTTACATTGTATAATGACGAATCTATGGTCACTTTAAACCCTGTCATATATTCTCCTAAAAGCTGCCCTAAACCAATGGAGGAGGTTGCACCGGATATTTCTTTCGCAATCTGCTCTTTGTCATCATCACTAGTGGAAGAATTTACTTCGTAATAATATAACTCTCCAGATGACTTTTTAAAATATAAAATCTTTTCTATGCTGGTAGTTT
>CALFNR010000130.1:0-12908 GCA_937903005.1 uncultured Lachnoclostridium sp.
CCTCCTATTCCTGAAATATTTAACTGATACCAGCAAAGCAATTGTTCGATATTTTGTATTGCTTTTGTTGTTCTCTTTGTTATATATGTACTATAACACCTATTATTAGCACTGTCAATAGGTGAGTGCTAATTTTTTTTATTTTTTCTGCCTCCTATACAGCAAAAAAGACGCGCCAAACCAGAATGCTTCCAGTTTTAACACGTCTTCTTCAATTCACAATATTAACCTAACTCCAGGCAGCCTATTTCCGTCCCATCCAAATTCTTAAGCACAAACTTATGATCCTCATACACCATATAACTATGCTCATTCCCATTCTTCGGAATCGAAACCGAGCCTGGGTTGATATAATAATATTCCCCATTATCCTCAAGTGCCTGCACATGCGTATGACCATGTAAAAGAATATCACCTGTCTTTAAAGGCGGCATATTTTCTTTATTAAAATAATGCCCATGTGTAGCAAACATCGTATGTCCGTCTATATATAAAACCCCATAATCCGCAAGCACTGGAAATTGTAACACCATCTGGTCCACTTCCGCTTCACAGTTTCCCCTGACACAAAGAAGATTTTCCTTCTGTCCATTCAGCATTTCAATCACAGCCTTTGGATTATACTCTTTTGGCAAATCATTACGTGGACCATGGTATAAGAGGTCTCCAAGTAAAATAATACGATCTGCCTGTTCTTCCTCAAAACGTTTCAATAATTTTCTACAGTAATACGCAGACCCATGTATGTCTGATGCAATCATCCATTTCATGATCATGTTCTCCTTCAATCAATAAGATAATAAGTATTGTAACATACCACCCAATCTTATTCTACCCGCATTTGATTCCAAAGTTTCTCACTACATATGTCTAGTGATTTCCATACAACCGCTCCACAAGCCAATCTTCCATGTCTGTTCATTCCTTTAAACTAATCTTATCCTTACCTAATTTTTTCTTAGCATTATACCGAAGTACCACACTGGGGATATTAATAGGCAATAATTCTTCCATTTCAAAATTCATCGTTGGAAACATCATCTAGGGATTCATTTTTATAGAGATAAAAGATTTCCTGAGTCTGGGGTAATGTATTTCACATAATTATCTTGATAGAAATAGAGGGAGTCGCAAAATGTGTAAAGTAACTTTTACAAATTGACGTTTTTATAGTAATATAAGGTTAAATAAAAGCGATGAAAAAATTTTTTCATCGCTTTTATTTAAAGGAAAACAGTCCTTTTATTCTTTTACGGTTTCGAAAATCGATAAACCTCTCTTTATCATTCATTACTAGATAAATATTATGTTCTTTCACATATTCCATAGTCTGCCCTGGCATATCGTAATATCGATGTCCTGGATATATTAACGTTTCGTCTGTAAACTCCTTTTTCAGCCTCTGTACACTATAAAACATTTCTGATGCCGAACCACCAGGAATTTTACACATTCCGCATCCTTCTATAAAAAGGGTATCTCCTGTAAAAGCATGTTTCTCTACTAAGTAACATGTTCCGCCTTTTGTGTGTCCTGGTGTTACTAGACAACGAATCTTCTTAGTTCCTACTGTAATGGTTTCTTCGTCACGAAAACTGTGCAAATTGGCACACCGAAACTTATAATAATCTATTTCCTCTTTGGACATATAGACGGGAACGTTGTATTTTTTTGCAAGCTGATTAGCCAGATTGACGTGATCCATATGAGAATGTGTAAGGAGCACTTTATCCAATATTGCATTTTCCTGTTCTAAGCATCGTTCAATTTTCCCCATATCCCACGCTGGGTCAACTACAAATGCTTTTCTTGTCTCAGGATCAATTCCTACATAAACATAATTTTTCATTTGCATAAAAATAGTGTGGAGCATGCAAACTTTTAATGGTGATTGAATCATTATCTATTTCTGAATTTCTACAGACTCAACGCAATTATTCATTAGCATGGTAATTGTCATTGGTCCAACTCCTCCTGGAACAGGGGTGATAGCACTGCAGATTGGTTCTACATCGTCAAAATCAACATCTCCACATAATTTGTTATTTTCATTACGATGAATACCAACATCAATTACAACAGCACCTTCTTTTACATACTCTCTTGTAATAAATTTAGGCTTACCTAATGCAACAACCAGGATGTCAGCACGTTTTGTAATTTCTTTTAAGTCTTTTGTTCTGGAATGACATACTGTTACCGTTCCATTTTCTCTTAACAGTAAAAGTGCCATAGGCTTTCCTACAATATTGCTACGTCCTACTACTACGCATTCTTTCCCTTCGATTTCGATATTGGAACGTTTTAATAACTGAATAATTCCTGCTGGGGTACAAGATACAAATCCTTTTTGTCCAATACTTAAAGTACCTACGCTCTGTGGATGGAATCCATCTACATCTTTTTTCGCTGAAATTGTATTAATAACTTTGTTTTCGTCAATATGTTTTGGTAATGGAAGCTGTACTAAGATACCGTTTACGTCATCACGAACATTTAAGGATTCTACTAATTCAAGCAATTCTTTTTCTGTGGTTTCTTCTGGAAGTTCATACGATAAAGAACGAATACCGATATATTCACAGGCTTTCTTTTTATTTCCTACATATACGGTAGACGCAGGATCATTTCCGACTTGAATTACAGCAAGGGTAATTTCTACGCCTTCCTCTTTCATTTTTGCAACCTTTTCTTTTAATTCATCCTTCATCTCTAAGGAAATTTTTTTTCCATCAATTCTTAATGCCATAATACTGCCTCTCTTTCGCCATTTATTATGTATTACTTACTATTACCATTCTATATGAATTAATGACTAGCCGCAAGTAAAACATAATATTTTGTATCCTATTGTTTTATAATAAATACAGGGATCGGTGGATTATTAGGACGATTATAAAATTCACTTTTAATAATCACGTATTTTTTCTGATCGACTGTTTGCAGATACTTAAGAATTGCATCTTTCTCCTCAAATCCTGTATCTTGTCCACTATAGATACACATACTCATAATACCACCTGGTTTTAAAGCTGCAAGTCCCTTTGCAATAGCTTCTATACTTGTCTCGCCACGAGTCATACAGGCATGGTCTCCTCCTGGCAAATAGCCAAAATTAAACATAATTCCGTCAACAGAATTTTCTTCTACATAGTTATTGAGATTTTGATGCCCCTCTAAAACAAGCTGACAGCGTTCCCATACATCTGCCATCATGAGTCTTTCTTTTGTATGCTCAATTGCAAGATTCTGAATATCAAAGCCAATTACTTTTCCACTTGTCCCGGCACCTTTACACAAGTATTCGGTATCATATCCATTGCCAACTGTTGCATCTATATAAAGCCCACCCTCATATAACCAGTTCCGAAAGAAATCGTGGGTATATTCTACAATTGAATAGCGCTTCATCTATCTTCTCCTTCTATAATTTTTAAACTTATCTGTCATTATATAAAGTAAAGATAGAAGAAGCAACCCTTTTTTCCTCGATGCGGCTAAATGATAGTTCCCTATGTAGTTACACCTGAGATACCGAAACATTTTCGTCAACGGACAATAAAATACCTAGAACAATAGCGGATGCCACTTCCTCAAAATAGTCATCAAATAAATCATTATCACAGTTTGAATGAATAAAACCAACTTCCACCACTAATGCTGGCATACTCGTATACTTTAGAATAGCAAGATCTTGACGAAGGTTTATTCCTAAGTTACGAAATCCCACATCGCTTAGAGCTTTATTTATATTATTTGCATAAACTTCCTTCTTATCTCCACTATTAAAAATCAATGTTTCTACACCGCGATATGTGTTTGGATAGGGACTTGCATTACGGTGCAGACTTATAAATACATCACCATCTGAATGATTTGCGATATGTATTCTCTCATTGGCATTTCGGTATGTATCCGTCGTTCTTGTGTAGGCAACCTGCATTCCATTTTGAACAAGCCTATCACCGACTTCTAATGCTAATCGCAAGCTGTCGTCTTTTTCCTTTCTGCCTCTAAACACAGCCCCGTTGTCAAATCCTCCATGTCCAGCGTCTATAATGATGCGATACGGCATTCGATCACCCTTATAAGTTTGGTATTGTTATATTATATGTATTCGAATAAAAATGGTGAATATTTATTTTCAACATGGAAATGATAACAAAAGAATCTTACAATTATAATGGAGGTAATTATGAAAACTAGTGTAGATCAAGATACATGTATTTCATGTGGAGTGTGTATTTCTATGTGTCCTGATGTTTATCAATTCAATGATGATGACAAATCAGAGCCTATCGTAGATGAAATTCCTGAAGAATTACAAGAAACTGCGAAAGAGGCGAGAGATTCTTGCCCGGTAGATGCGATTGATATTGAAGAATAAATAGGAAAAGCCTCTTGTATGGTTGTACAAAACCAACAGAGGCTTTTTCTATTTGGTGAAATTAATATTTAATTAACCGAATCCCGCCAAAGAACGGAACTTCTTTTGCCTTACCATTTAACGCATTAATAAATCCATATAGAAAATACGCAAACGTTATAATTCCAGTAGCTGCACTAAAGATAAATGGAACTATAGGAATAAAGGATACACATTTGCCTGCAGCGCCAAGTACCACATCAAGTATCAATACCAAGATTCCCTGATTTGCATGAAACTTTGCAAATCTTGAATCTGGTCTCAAGAAGAAAGGTAAAATAAATAACACTGGAATATAGCACGCTGCTGCCAATGCACTATTTCTTCTAATATCCTCTGGATCAAATTCATATGTGTGATCTTTTGAATTCTTATTAATTGTGTCTTTGAATTCCTCTAATGGACCATTGTTACGAAATTCTGGCATGAGAAATACCTCCTACTAACCTCTATAATAATTTATGAGACAGCCTTTAAGTATAATTTCTCTTTCGTCATCTGTCAACTCACCTAAACGCAAGTCGAACTCGATAAGTTTATCTTTTACAACATAAGCTTTCATTACACTTTGTTTTTCAGCAATTGCTTTCTTAATATCTTTCACAAAAATGTAGTCATTTAACTCGAATGGTAACTCTCCATCGAATAGGAATGGTAACATACCCCAGTTAATTAAGTTAGAACGATATCTCTTTGTTGCATATTCTCTTGCCACATTTGCTAGACCACCTAATACTTTCTGGCAGCTTGCAGCCTGTTCACGTGCAGAACCATCACCTGGTTTTACTGCATAAATCATACTTCCAACCTCTGTTTGAGTTGGATCTACAGTAAACTCTTTGTTGATTGTTTCGAATACATTCTTAAGTTCTGCATTGGCAGCATACATATCTTCATTAGCAGTACGTGCTTTTTCAGATAACTGGATCTGTTTTGCACGACCAACATACTCAGGATCTTTTCTTGACAATGTAAATTCAGCTAATCCTAAAGGATTGGAACGGAAGGAAGATGTTTCACCGGAAGGAATTAACTCATCTGTTGTAGTTACTGGGTCGTGGATAACAGATGCAACCTTTAATACTAAATGATCGGTTAAGCTTGACATTGCTGGCCAGTCTACGATGTTTGGACCAAATTTTACTTCAACGTTTGGATCTGCTTTTCCTAATCCATTGTATACGCGGTTGTCATAAATAGAACTATCGAAGAAATATTTTGGTTTTGTAAATTCTACATCTACATCTGTTGCTGCTGTTAAATAACCTTTGTTTGCTGCTGTCGCTGCGATAGAACGTGCATCCATAAGTGCAACGGAAGCAATCTGACCGTTGGTAATCTTAGAGCCTTCTCTGTTAGGGAAGTTTCTAGTTGAATGACGGATACTTAATCCATTGTTAGCTGGAACATCACCAGCACCAAAGCAAGGGCCACAGAACGCTGTACGGATTGTTGCACCTGTTGCCATAAGGTCAGCAACAGAACCATTCTTCACTAATTCCATAAAGACTGGCTGGCTGGCTGGATATACGCTTAAGGAGAATTCGTCACTACCGATTGTTTTTCCACGTAAGATATCGGCAGCATCACAGATATTTTCAAATCCACCACCAGCACATCCTGCAATTACACCTTGTTCTACATAAAGTTTACCGTTACGAACTTTATCCTTTAATGTGTATTTTACTTTGTTATTATCTAAGCTTACTAATGCTCTCTTTTCAACATCATCTAAAATGTCCATTAAGTTTGCGTTTAAGTCTTCAATTGTGTAAACGTTACTTGGATGGAATGGCATCGCGATCATTGGTTTAATGGTTGAAAGATCTACATAAATTAAACCGTCATAATAAGCAACTGACTTAGGTGCTAATTCCTTAAATCCTTCTGGACGTTTATGTATATCATAGAACTCTTTTACTTTACTATCAGTCTTCCAGATTGAAGACAGACATGTTGTTTCCGTAGTCATTACATCGATTCCGATACGATAATCAACGCTTAAGTTCTCAATACCATCCCCGATGAATTCCATTACTTTGTTGTTAACATAGCCATTGGCAAATACTGCGCCAATGATTGCTAAGGCAATATCCTGAGGACCTACACCTTTTTGTGGTGTTCCTGTAAGATATACTCCTACAACACCTGGCATGTTAATATCATACGTTTTCTCTAATAACTGTTTTACAAGTTCAGGGCCACCTTCACCGATAGCCATTGTTCCTAATGCGCCATAACGTGTATGACTGTCAGAACCTAGAATCATTTTTCCGCCTTCTGCAAGCATCTCTCTTGCGAATTGATGAATGACTGCTTGATGTGGTGGAACGTAGATTCCGCCGTATTTCTTTGCACAGCTTAAGCCAAACATATGATCGTCTTCGTTGATTGTACCACCAACGGCACATAAGCTGTTATGGCAGTTTGTAAGTACATAAGGGATAGGGAACTTTTCAAGACCTGAAGCCCTTGCAGTCTGAATAATTCCTACGAATGTAATATCGTGAGATGTTAATTTATCGAATTTGATTTTTAATTTATCCATGGAACCGGATGTATTATGTTTTTCTAAAATTTCATAAGCCATAGTTCCTTTTTTGGCTTCATTTTTGTCAACAGCCTGTCCGCCTAAACGTTGTTCCAGTATGGCTTTTGTTTCATCGTTTTCTTGAATTAATTCAGTGCCATTTAATAAATATGCACCTTTTTCGTATAACTGAATCATGTTTTTCCTCCTGTACTATGTATAAACGTATTTCCTTTTATTATAAAGAGTATGATGTAAGATTGCAAGTTAAAAAGAGTTCAGAATACTTAAATCTATTCTGAACTCTTTCATCTAAAATGTATAATTACAAACTCTCTCCGTTTGTCTCAATTACTTTCTTATACCAGTAAGCCGAATCCTTAAGAATTCTCTCCTGTGTCTCATAATCCACATAAATCATACCAAAACGTTTGTTATATCCTGCTGCCCACTCAAAATTATCCATTAAAGACCAGTGCATATATCCCTTAACATCTACACCTTCAGAAGCAGCCTTTCTAAGTGCGAGCAGATAACGTGTTAAGAAGTCAATTCTTTGAGGATCATGTACTTTTCCATCTAAGCTAACCCAATCTTGATTGGCAAGTCCATTTTCCGTGATTAAAAGTGGCAATTGATAACGTTCATACAATGCCTTTGCCATATGATAGAATCCTTCTGGGGTTACTTCCCAGTCAAAAGCAGTTTGTGGATGTCCAGTCTGGTGAACCACTTTAAGGTCTGGTTTTCCATCTACATAGCCAGCGCTTAAAGGACTTCGGTAAAAATTAAACCCAAAGAAATCAAGTGGCTGGTGAATGGTTTTCATGTCATTCTGTCCAATCTTAGGAAGCCACTTTTCCCATAATTTTAATCCATCTTCTGGATAGCATCCTTTATATATAGGCATGTTCCACCAAGGTTCTGAAAAGCAAAAATCATCTTGGCAGGAAAACATCAGTTCTTTCGCTAATGCGATATCTTCTGGTGAATTGGTTCTTGGTGCAATGTAACCAAGTACTGGTGCATAGCCAATAACAGGTTTTTTCTTTGCATATTTTCGAATCACTTGTACTGCCTTACCGTGTGCCAGCAACATATTATGTATAATTTGGAACAAATAAGGTTCAGCCATCTTAAGTCCTGGAGCGTGTTCTCCCAACTGATGTCCTAATCCCACATAGCACTGTGGCTCATTTAATGTCATCCAGTTTGATACACGGTCTGACAAACGGTCTACTACAACTTTAGTGTATTCTGCAAACCAGTCAGAACTGTCTGGATTCATAAAGTCACCTTTTAAGAACAACGCATTCGGAAAATCCCAATGGAACAATGTAACATACGGTTCAATTCCATTTGCTAATAATTCATCTACCAGCTTATCGTAAAAATCTAATCCTTTTTCATTGATTTCGCCAATACCATTTGGCAATACTCTTGGCCAACTGATAGAAAAACGGTATGCTTTTAATCCCATCTGCTTCATAAGCTCTACATCTTCTTTGAATCTATGATAATGATCGCATGCCACATCTCCGTTGTGGTCATCCCTTACAAATCCTTCTTTGTGGCTTAACACATCCCATACAGAAAGCCCCTTTCCATCTTCCAATGCTGCCCCTTCAATCTGGTAAGATGCTGTTGCTGCTCCCCATACAAAGTCTTTTTTAAAACTCATGATGTCACTACCTTTCTAATTGAATTTAGTACGTTAATTATATACGAAATGCTTTGGGAATACTATGGATAATCTTATTTTGTTTTTGTGGTATTTATCTATTCACCTTTTTTCTTCTACAATCGCTACTTGTAATTTTTACCTACTTGTATTACAATAGTACGGAAAAAAATAACTGAGTCTACGAACATAACATTGGAGGTATTTATGAAACATATTATAAGTCCATTAGATTTATCTCTAGAAGAACTTAATGAAATATTGGAAACCGCTGAAGAAATTATTAAAGATCCCAAGAAGTTTTCAGATGCATGCAAAGGGAAAAAATTAGCGACTTTATTTTATGAACCAAGTACAAGAACCCGCCTAAGTTTTGAAGCAGCAATGCTCAACATGGGAGGGAGTGTACTTGGTTTTTCTTCTGCCGATTCCAGTTCTGCTGCAAAAGGAGAAAGCGTAGCTGATACCATTCGTGTTATCTCCTGTTATGCTGATATCTGCGCTATGAGACATCCAAAAGAAGGAGCACCTTATGTTGCAGCACAGTATTCTTCCATTCCAGTAATCAATGCCGGAGATGGTGGTCACAATCATCCAACCCAGACATTAACCGATTTACTGACAATCAAAAATCTAAAGGGCAGGCTCGACAACCTGACAATTGGGTTTTGTGGTGATTTAAAATTTGGCCGTACTGTACATTCCTTAATCAATGCAATGGTCCGTTACCCAAATGTAAAATTCATCATGATTTCACCAAACGAATTACGAATTCCAGAATACCTGCGGGAAGAAGTTCTTGACGAACACAACATTCCATATGAAGAAACACGTAACCTGGAGGAAGCCTTACCAAAGCTCGATATTCTTTATATGACTCGTGTACAAAAAGAGCGTTTCTTTAACGAAGAAGATTATATTCGTTTAAAAGACAGTTATATTTTAGATAAACAAAAAATGACTTACGCCAACAAAGATATGCTTGTATTACATCCACTGCCACGTGTCAACGAGATTTCTGTTGAGGTAGACGCTGATCCAAGAGCAGTGTATTTCAAACAAGTTCAATACGGTGTATATGTACGAATGGCTTTAATTAAAAAATTATTGGAGGAGAACGAATCATGCTAAATATCAGTGGATTAAATTCAGGTGTTGTAATCGACCATATTGAAGCGGGAAAAAGTATGGAAATCTATAATTATTTAGACCTTGAACATATGGACTGCTCTGTTGCAATTATTAAAAATGCCAAAAGCAACTGCATGGGTAAAAAAGATATGATTAAAATTGAAGGTCCAATTAACATTGATTTAGATATGATTGGAGTTCTAGATCCGAATATTACAATCAATATCATCAACGATGGCCGTATAGTAGAGAAAAGACATTTGAATCTTCCAAAAGAAGTTAAGAACATTATTAAATGCAAAAATCCTAGATGTATTACTTCCGTTGAACAGGAACTGCCACATCGATTTAAACTTACCAACAAGGAAAAAGGAATATATCGATGTGTGTATTGTGAGCAGTCATTTCGAGGAAAATAAACTTTCTTAGTGTAATGAGAATTAGTTCTCTGCCTAATTGCAGTTTTCTAGGCTGTATATTTTGTTACATTTATCTTACTAGACTAGAAAACTGCAAATCTTATCACATTTCTTACTTTTTTGAGTTTAAACGCTCAATATATTCATTAATATACGGCGAATCTCCTTTTAAGTTTGAGATATCTTCTCCATTTCTCTCCATGTGAATCAACGCATTCCGTTTGATTACATTTTTCCCTCGCCAGCCGCAAGAGGTCATACTTACCTTCTCTTTAAAGAATTTATTATCCATCTGGGCAAATTGTTTGATTTCTCCATTCATATAATCTAATTCACCAAATTCCACAATACCACTTTGTTCTGCTCTTTCGTTATAAGGACATTTTAGCTGACAGAAATCACATCCAAATACGTTCCCTTTCAACAATTTAATTTCCTTATCACTAATTTCTTTCTTTTGTGTAATATATGATAAACAAATATTTGGATTAATCTTATTCCTGTTAATGGATTTACTTGGGCATTCTCCGTAACAAATCCGACAATTCCCGCACTCCTCATATTCTTTTATCTGACTAAATGTTCGACAGTCCTTACAAGCAATGTACAAATCCGTTATAATTTCACCTAAGAAAACATAAGAACCGTACTTTTTTGTTATTAACATATTATTTCGCCCAATAAAACCAATTCCAGCAAGATAGGCAATATAGCGCTCTGGCAAAGTATTACTATCAACCAACGGAATTGCCTTACCTCCTAGACTCTCAATATATACACAGATTTTATCTAAGTACTTTCGCACCACTCTATGATAATCATATCGTTTCGTATAAATAGAAAAGCCATTCTCTGATGTGTTGTCACTGTTATAGTACGGAAATGCAATCGAGATTATGGTTTTTGCATCTTCCATATAATGCATTGGATTGATACGCTTTTCAATATCATTTTCTTCAAATTCATTCTGTACATTCTTCTTCTGCCTATTAAGTAAGAAATCCTGCAGTTCGTCGAACCGCCTGCAGGAAATCATTCCAACTGTGTCTAACCCAATCGAATGGCAGAAGTTAATTATGTTTTGTTTCATGATAATACCCCAATACTTTTTTCCTATTGTATCATAACCAAATCATTTTTCCAATATCGCAAATATTTCTCTTTCCTGGTCAGAAACAAAAAACGCGACAGTCTAAACTTATCGCGTCTTTTCATTTCTATTTACTTGCGTTACACGTTGTTTTTTGTGATCCTAAACGAATCTTGTAAATGAAATCAAATTTCCTTTTGAATACTTGCAGTAAATGTTTAAGATTCGCGTCACCACAACTGGATACTCTTCTTCTGGTGCACCTACAATTACATGCTTCATATCATCTGTTATTTCTACGTGTTCAATATGTGCAACTTCCTTTGCATCATTTAAAATAGATTCTTTCACTTTTTCATCAATCTTTTTGTCAAAAACATATTCCCGCATCATCTTGATTCCTTCTTTCTTGTAATTGAGTTTTTATACCCGACTTCACTATACTAACTGGGTTGTGCTCGTATATGTTTCTAATTAATAGTCTAGTCCTTATTTCGGCGTTTCGCAAGAGGTTTTTTGGAAAAAAAATATAGAACTTTTGTTCGTTTTATTATATACTAAAGTCAGAAAAAGAAAGGTGAAGAAGAATGAACGAATATTTTATCACATATTGTTTCTACTTAGGTCTAATTTTATCGCTCTTAATCGGATTTGGGTTCGGTTTTTATTTTCTTGTGAAAAGCGGGTGGAACAATTTAAGTTCTAAGTTTGGCACCTATGCTTTTGTCCCCAGGTTCATTGGAACTCCAGTACACGAACTTGGGCATCTGATATTTGCGGTACTGACTGGATCAAAAATCAAGAGAGTGAAACTATTTCCTAAGATAAATGCTAGACTCCGAAACAGTGGCGGTGGATACGTGGAGTTTTCACCACGTAAAGGTTTACTAGGAAGTATCTCTTGCTTTTTCTCTGGGATTGGTCCCATGCTCTTCTGTCCTTTTGTCATTATGGTGCTTATGTATTTTCTTATGCCTGAATTGTATGGGGGAATGAGAAATGTGTTCACTCAAACGATAACGCTGGAACAGGGAAATTTTATAGGAGTTATGGGAACCGTACTACAAGAGTTCTTTGGCAGTTTTCAGTTTGAAATGCTGGAAGAATGGAACTTCTATCTGTTCCTAATTCTTGCTATTCCCATTGCCAATGAATGCATCCTATCTGCTGCTGACGTAAAAAATGCTGGTAGAGGATTTATCGTGTTCGCAATGGTCTTAGTAGTCTTTGGCTACGCAATATCCTATTTACCTTCTATCGCTGTACCAGTAATCACAGGACTTGCGAAAGGTTCTTCTTTTTTTATGTATACTCTTTGCCTGGGACTGGTATTTAATCTGATTCATTGGGGACTGGGAGCAATTGTGCATTTTTTACTATAAAAACAAATCATCAATAGGATGTCGCCTATGCGTATAGTCTCAAGCATTTCAAATCTAACCAACTTTTACAACAGTAACTTCAGCCTGAACATGAACTGCAGTTGCTGTTGAGTTGCATTTTCTGATATTGGAAGAGCACTATATCTACCCCCTTACAATTTTTCAGCCTACTTTAAAAACTCTAATTGATATAAACCACATCTTTTGAATTCTGCAAATCCTTTCTAACACTTTTTCTTTTTTCCTCAC
>CALFNR010000131.1:0-26630 GCA_937903005.1 uncultured Lachnoclostridium sp.
ATCCTTCTTCCATATATAGAATACGATCCATATCTTTTACGCCTGATAATCTATGCGATACAAGAATAAGAGTTTTGTCCTTTGCCAGTTCATAGATCAAATCGAATATTTTTGCTTCTGAAATAGGATCAAGCGAGCTTGAAGGCTCATCCATAATCATGACTCCAGAATTTTGATAAATCATTCGAGCAATCGCAAGTCTCTGTAACTGTCCTCCTGAAAAATTCAATCCTTCTTCATCAAATTCCTTCGTTACCTGTGTATCAATTCCCTTTGGTAAACTGTCAATTTTCTCAAACAGCCCAACTCTTCGTATTGCATCCCATACAGCTTCATCATCGGTATGTTCTTTCTGTCCCCTATGACCAACAAGTGTAATATTCTCCTTTATAGAAAGTGCGTAGTGCTGGAAGTCTTGTTGTACAACGGAAAATACCTCTGCAATAGAATTTTTCGTAATTTGATTATATGGGGTTTTGTCCAAACACAGTTCTCCTGTATCTGGTTCATATAGCCTCATAATCAGCTTAATTAATGTAGACTTTCCGGCTCCATTTTCTCCAACTATAGCAATCTTTTCACCAGCTCTAATATGAAGCGATACGGAATTAATCGCATTACAATCTACATTCGGATAATGAAATGAAACATTTTTTAATTCAATCTCTTTCTTACCAAATGGAGAGATCTCTTCTGCATCCTTTTCACTTTGTATTTGGGTCTGATAATTTAATACTTCCAAGTAATTGTTAATAAATAATGCATGTTCTGAAAACTGCGGGATAATATTCGAGAATTGAAGCAGATTATTACTGAGATTATTTACAGCATATACTGCTGTTACAAAGTCCCCAATTCCCAGTACCCCCTGATATACCTTATATACCATAAAGGCACTTGTGACGCCCACACTTAAAAAGTTAAATGCCCAGCTTCCTGAGATAGCAACGGCTGCAATTTTTGGTGCACATTCCTTGACTACCTGTCTGTTATCACTGGTTAGCCGATCGAATTTCTTATACATAACTTGATCCAGATGTGTCATTCGAATATCCTTTGAATATTCTGGAATATAAAAAACTCTCTTTATATACTCAAAACCCCGAAACAATTTTGTTTTTTTCAAATCATAATTATAAACTGCTTTTGTATTCACTACATTGGCCCATGCAGTCACCAATGCTCCAAAAATTGAAATCAGAATTGCAACAGGATTGATGTATGCCAAAGTTATGACAACAACAATTATCTGTACCGTTACTGATACTACATAACTTAACGTCTGCAACATACCAGTAGCACGATATTCCGTTTCGTTAAATGCTCTAGAATATTTATCATAGAATTTTGCATTATCAAATCCTATAAGGTCAATATCCTTCACTTTTTTATATAATTCAATTGAAAACCCTTTTTTAATCTTTAAATCACAAAATGGGAAAATAACAGTATTGGAAATGTTATCTACGCATTGCATCAAAAGTAGAATTCCTAAGCGGATTGCTATTAACACTAATATATACTGATATGATCTATGCTCACTAATACCTTCAATCATAAACTTGAAAAATAGCAAATCTGTACATGTATTGAGTGCAGCAAAAAACGCCACAACAAAAATCAATATGATACGAAGTTTCGAATAACCCCATATTTTCTTATACATATAAAGACAGTTCTTAATCATACTAAACTCCTCTCTAGCTGACTAAAATAATGTTCCTCTTATATAGAGAAATTACAGGCAAAATCTTAAGATTCCGCCTGTAATTCTTAACCAATTATAAATCTGTGTAACTTAATCACGAGCATCCTGAAACGCAGTTTCCACTGTTTGTTTGGCAGTAGCCTACAGTATTACAGCTTTCATTTGCATAAAAAGCGACTAATTTTTTCTCTTTATCAACTTTTTTAACTAACTTCTTCATAATATCACCTCCTTTCATTGTTGATTACTAATCCTCTTTTTCTTCTCGTTCTCTTTTAATAATAATTTCCACGGTATCCTTCACCTTATCAAGACTTACCATAATTTCGAAATTCAGGAATTCATCTGGAAATTCAATATCAAATGCTTCTTCTAGTGACAATATTGCAGTTACATAGTTTATAGACTCCATCTGTTCGATTGTTCCATCATCATGAATAACAATTCCACATTCTTCTAAACATTCTCTTACTTTCTCCTTGATATCCATACTACACCTCCAGCTTATAGTAATAATCATCAACTTTCGAAATATGTTCCAAATAATCATCTACATATTCTTTAATTCCTGCACAGACAAATCTGCCTTCTGAATCTACATTATTAAGACCACAGTAAAGTCCCAAACAGCTTGGGTAGATAGAACAATTTTGGCATAATTCATGATCTGTACATGCCTTTCGCTCCGTCCAATACTTGAATTTCTTCTCATCAAGTATCATTTCACCATTTTTCTGAAGGTGCCCAACCATATTAATTTCTTTATCAAAAGAAACCGTACATTTATAGATCCTTCCATCGGATCCGATTACAAAAGAATGTTTATTAGAGGCATAACATATATCTCCGAATCTAGTAAACTGTCTTCTATTGGTACCAAACTTAAGCACCTTGTCTTTGTGTCTTCCTAAAATTGTATGTAAGGTCTCCTGTCCACAATAGGTTTGGCAGGTTTGCTCTTCTGGATTCCATGCTATCTTCCATAGCACTTCGAATCGATCATCCTCTCCGAATTCTCTTTGTATAAAAGAGACATAGTCATCGAAATTTTCGAGAACATCTTCTGTAACATTGCATCGAATCACGATATTTACAATCGATGACTTTGCATTATCACGAATATTTCTTAAATTCTCAATAATAGTATCAAATGTAGGTTTGCCATTAGATAACGCTCTTTGTTTGTTATGACTCTCTGCTAAACCATCTATTGTTATCTGATAACGCATAATACCATTCTTTTTATGCATCACTTTAAATGTTTCAGGATCTAGTAAATATCCATTTGTTGTCATTGAACCATAATATGGTTTTTTATTGGCTTTACAAATATCCTTTAACCGTTTAGACAGATTATTGATAATTTCTTTCTGACATAATGGTTCGCCTCCAAACCATTCTACTCGAAGTGCCTGATAATCCTTTATATGCTGTTCCACATAATTAACAATTCCATCTTGGACATCCTGAGACATAATTTTCGATTCATGTTCTTCATAGCAATAGATGCATCTAAAATTGCAGTTTTCTGTTGGCAAGATGACTAAATGTAAGAACTGATTATTATGAATAAACTCCTGATACAGTTCTTCATAACCATCTATGGCGGTTTTACTTTCATCATAAATAATGTTTCTTTCTTCTAGTAAATCTAAAATATGCTGTTCGCCACTAAGCGTCTCGTATGCATTTTCAAACATCTCTGACTGCTCTGGACTGGCTTTAAACATCGTACTATTGTAAGTATTGAGCATAACATACTCGCCCAAAGAATTACGCATTGTATAAATATATGGGTTTCTTTTCATTCTTTTATACCTCCTCTGATAAAGTTTCTACTACTAATTCACACAATGAATCCATGTCCTTTGCATTTGCAATTTCAAATGCTGGCAACATACATTGTTCGTGAATATACTTTTTAAACTCATTCATTTCCTCATGAGTCAATGTTCTCTTTTTAAGTTGTATCCCATTCATACTTTCTTCCACTTTAATAGGATATACAGCAATTGCATATACTTTTCCAATATCAATTGCATTTAAATACTGAATCGTACGTTTTATGTAATTTATGTCATCATGTGGATTTACACATAGTACAAAGAAGTCAGGTAGTACTCCAAATAAGAAATTTTGTTGTTGTAATGATAAATCTTGAATACTAGAATTGTCGTAATGTAAAGTAGCTGATTGACAGCCAGTAATAGCAATATCATTTCCCTGTTTTTCGATATCCCATATCATCTCATTTAACAATGCAATCATTTCTGCCTGTCCTATATTAATTTTTGCGTGATAACCAAAATGATACACATGTTGTGCTCCGAACAAGTACCCTGAAGGTTCTGTTGCAAGCTGTCCAACCTGATAGCCCATATTACTTAATCTTCGTTTTAGTTCCAACTGAACAGTGAATTTTCCTTGACTTTGACTTGTTCCAAATACACCAATCACTGGCATTGAAATTTTATGAAGTTTATTCATGTTTCGATATGGCACTGCTATGTTGGAAGCATCTGGATAAAATATATTCTCATCTGCTGACTGAATTTCTTCAAAAGTATAAATTGACTTTCCATGCTCCTTAGCTAAGCAAACAACCTCTCCTTGATAATCTTTTCTTGTGAGTTTGGAAAGTGCTGTTGTACAAGAAAGAATTATCGTATCAAAGTCATCATCCCAATTAATCGTATCAAATGATTGAATTGTCATTCCGAATAGTTCTTTTCCTACCAAGCCATCCAGCTTTTCATCATAAACGCCTACAAGTTCAAATGTTAATAAATCTCGAAATCGAAGTAACGAATGTGTCTCTTTATTTACTGGAAATACAATTGCCTTTTTTATCTCAATTTTTTCTTTTTCTTTTCCTTCTTTCATGAGCATCGAATAATCTTGTGTCTTCACGAGATCCATGAGTTTCTCTTTATCAATACTGCCTTGTTCAAATTCAGCAAGTTTCTTTGATAAAATACCTGTTACCTTCGCACATGCAAAACTAGTTCCTTTTAGTATTGTCTTTTCCCCATTTAACCAGACAGTTCGATAAAATTGATTTGGTACAATCAAATCTGCACAAGCTCTATGAAGCCGTATGAGTTCCTTCTTTCCTTGAAATTCATCGGAGATATCAACTCCAATTACAGAATTAAACGCTGCTGGATAAGATACTGCACCGTTATTGTCGAAAGCCGACACTACGATGATCCCTTTTCGCTCCAACTCATCACAAATCTGCTTCAGCTTTTCATAATCATCTACATATGTAATACCGGCACTTATATTTACAAGTTCCACATCCAAATTATCTAAAACAAATCTTAATGCCACGCATAAATCATCACAATCAATACCTGCTTGTTGACTAGATATCTTCAATGTCAGAATCTCAACTTCTGGATTCGTCTTATAAATAATATCAGCAATTGCACTGCCGTGCCCAACATCATCTTCACAATTCATTAATTTCATCTCAACTTTGTCATTCTCATAACGTAGTCCATATTGTTCAGATACGACCTTCATCAACTCTAAATTAGATGAAATTCCAGAATCGACTATTGCTACTTTTACTTTTCTCAAAAAAGCCCCCCTTGTCATCCTTAGTTGAATCCCGTCAAAATAACTCACTTTTTATTATTATTTTACCTATAATTTTGTATTTTGTCAAACTAATTTTACCTTCATACTTACATCTATTTCCTTGTAAAACTCTAGGTAGATAATTTCTAGAAGAAAAAAGCAGAGAAGTTTTACACCTTCTCTGCTCTTTAACCTATGATTGAAATACCTCAGATTATTTATGGTACAACATTTCTTTCTTCCTTGTTTAAAAATGCTTCTATATTCCAGTATACTTCCTGAACCAGACGTGTGCGTGCTTCCACACTAGCCCAAGCGATGTGAGGAGTCAGTATCATTTTTTCCTTCTCCCTTACTTCTAACAAAGGACTGTTAAGGGGCAAAGGTTCTACTGTAAATACATCTAATCCAGCACCAGCTATCTCGCCCTGATTTAGTGCATCTGCAAGTGCTTGTTCATTAATAATTGGCCCTCTTCCAAGATTTAAGATAATTGCACTTTTCTTCATTTTCTTAAATGCTTCTGCCCCAAACAAATCTTGTGTTGCTTCATTTAAAGGAGCATGAATGGAAATGATATCGCTGGTTTCTAAGAGTTCATCAAAGCTCACTTGTTTATAGTCACCACTTTTGTTTCTGCCTGATGTAGAATAATACTGCACGTTACATCCAAACGTTTCTGCAATCTGTGCTACCTTCTTTCCAATATCACCGAGACCTGCAATTCCCCATGTTAATCCACTCAAATCATGAAATACTGGTCCATGATGAACAAACATTTCTGACTTAGAATATGCTTTACTCTTAACGCAGTTATCGTAATATGCAATCTGTTCTGCAAGGGCGAAATACAATGCAAACGTATGCTGTGCTACAGTCGGTGTAGAGTAACCTTTTACATTAGTTACAGTAATTCCAGCTTTATTGGTATAGTCAAAATCTACAATATTCGTTCCCGTTGCTGTAATACAGATAAGTTTCAGTTTCTTTGCTCCTGCTAATGTTTTCTCATTCATCGGAATTTTATTGAGTACAATAATATCTGCATCTTCGATTCGCTCTGAAAGTTTGTCTAGTGGGGTATAATCATATTTTACTACTTCTCCTAACTTGGAGAACATGTCATAGTTAATGCCTTTTCCTAAACACTCTGTTTCTAAAAAAACTATTTTCATTTGTGTCACCTCTTTCAGTACAATAGTATTACAATTTTTATATAAAATCTACTTTAACGCATTCATCGTAAAAATGAATGGAGAGTTCCAGTAAATTGTAACTTCATTGGTAGAGTAACTTGCATGGTTATCCACGTAACATTTTGCTGGAGGTGCATCTTTTAACACCGCAGCTGCATATGGGTCCTCTAACGCTTTGTCTGTACCTCCAACCAGCATACCTGGCATTGTTTTATTCAATGCAAAAGATGGTCTGTGATGTACATGTTCAGGCGACAAAGAACCATATCCTGTGACATAACTGATTGACATAGGATTTGCTCCTAAGCAGTAATGCATATGATCAAATGCTGCTTTGACATAATCCTCATTTGCTTTAATGTTATTTGCTAAGATTAAGTACATTGCATTATTTGCCACGCTTAAGTTACTTCCCCATACATACTCGCCTTCAAGGGAGATTCTGTATCCATCACGTTCTGTTTCGTATACTAAATCATCTGCCTGCTTAATGAAATTGTCATATACAAGCTGATAGGTACTCTCTTTTTCTGCACCAGGCATTGTTAAGAATACATAGTTACCATAATCTCCAACTGACTGCCATCCAAAACCATTTGGCATTCCATCTTTTACTATGGCTTCAAAAGTTTCTAAATATTCTGGGTTCTTGGTAATCTTGTAAAGTTCAGCACAAGCCCAGTAACGTTCATCCCAAGTTTTTGTATCATCGTATTGTCCTGTTGCGACACCTTCGGGATTTTTAAATCCACCATCATCGCCAGCTTTTTCTCCATAATTCATAGCACGTTTTGCAGCCTTTTCACATTTGCTTGCAAATGCTTTATCATACTCTTTATAAATAGTACTTGCCTCAGCCATAACTGCCGCAAAGTCATAAGTCGCAGTTGTTGAAATAGGACAAACAATTAATTCCTCTTTTTCATCCTGGGGAAGTACATCATCTCCTGGGAAGTTAGCACAGGTTACCTTATGGTATACTCCACCACTCTTTGCATCCTGCATTTTTAACATCCATTCAAGTTCATACCTTGCTTCATCTAAAATATCCGGAACATTGTTTCCACTCTCAGGTATGCCAATGCTGTCACTTCTGTCCTCTTCATCCTGCATATAGGTAAGGAATAAATCCATAACTGTTTTGGCACCTGCAACAACATATCTTCCGTAATCTCCTGCATCATGCCATCCACCACTTACATCTATTTTCTTATCAGTTCCATAAATAGTAGCTTCAGATGTATGACAAACATCGTGTGCGAATTCTCCAGCAAGCGAATCATCTAATTTTGTGCCACAACGTTGTTTATAAAGCATCTTTACTAGATCACTATAACACTCATCAAAAATGCCTTCACCAATCTTAAATTCATAAGATTCTCCATATGCATCAGTTTTTATTTTATATGTACCAGGTGTTGTTACTTCTGAAAAGTCACCATAATAATCTGTCTCACCGGCGGAAGTATTGTAGTATTCATCTCCAATCGTTCCTGTATAAACTGTTTCATTCGTTTCAGTATTAATTACCTCAAAAGAATCGCCCTTAGAATCGCCTCGAAAAATCACTGTCTTTTTGGCCGTTGGGAGATAACCAATCTGGTCAACATTTACGTCTACCGTTGGAGCTTCTTCTTTTTCTACTTTGGCTGCATCAGAATCATCGACCAATTCCAAAGATACATTATCTAGATAAATTTCATGCTCACCCATTCCTTCTGTGTCATCAAACTTACCACAGTTAAAAACAAGTCTTGGTGCTGGGTCCGATGCTTCTTCAAACTTAAACTCCAGTGTTTCTGTCTGCATATCGGCAGTCACTTTAAATGCCTCTTTTCCCGCATATGCATGATAATCTCCACCATTTATCTGTATTCTGTATTCAATGGTACGCTCCCTACTTGCGCTGATATCAAATTTTAAACGATAAACACATCCTTGGGTTAAAGCTCCTATATCTTGATAGAGCTGTACTCCATAGTTCACATCTCCTGTCATGGATACGGTTAAAACTCCTTGTTCATCTACAATCGCAAATGAACCTGCTCCACCTTGTGAAAAGGTTTTCCAAACTTCTGGATTTTCGTTTGGCTTTGAGAAATCACCATTGACAAGCATAGGTTCTTCTTCTTTTTCCTCTTTGTCTCCTGCTTCAGTTACTTGAGGCGTTGCCTCAGGTAGGGTTTCACTATTGCTGCTCTTCTTTTCTTTGCTACATCCTGTAGGGACAGCAAGACAAAGTATCAGCAACAATGCTACCACCTTTTTATTCATAAGTCTCCTCCTCTAAATATTTATGAAAAATTTTACGTACTATTAATTCATTGTATGTTTTGTAAATTATCTTACACCATTTCGTTCGTCATTATTTAAAAATGCCTGCATATTTTCCAAAACATCCATTCTCAAAGAATATAATCTTCCTATTGCCCCTCCTTTCTATAGCGAGATTATTTCTCTGACTAATATAAAAACTATGCCTTACCACATTCTCTTCTATTATACACGAAATTATACACGAAATTTACTGCAATCCCAAATCTTTCCCTCTAAATTTTCAATGAATTCCTTCTCATGGCTAACCAAAATAACGGTTCCTCGATAATCCATAATAGCCTTTCTTAATGCAATCTTTGAAACGTTATCTAGGTGATTCGTAGGTTCATCCAACACAAGAAGATTGCTTCTATGGTTCATAATTTTACACAATCTGACCTTTGCTCGTTCTCCACCACTTAGTAGCTTTAGCTTCATATCAATATTTTTTTCGAGCAAACCACATTTCGCCAACATGGAGCGTACTTGGGACTGATTTTTTTGAGGAAACTCTTCCCATACATCATTTAATACACTTTCCTCCATATCATATTGTTCCTCTTGCGCGTAATATCCGATTTGAAGATTGTCTCCTAATTCTACTTTGCCTGTAACAGGCTTTATAAACGATAGTATTGTTTTTAATAGTGTGGTTTTTCCTATCCCATTGGTTCCTACCAGTATAATCTTTTCACCTGCATTTATTGTAAAATCAAGTGGCCTTGTTAGTGGTTTATCATATCCAATTTGTAAGCCCTTTGTTTTTATAACAACAGGCGAAGATTCCTTGAAAAACTCAAATCTAAAATTAGGGGCTACTTCATTTGGATCAAGTTTGATTCGTACCATTTTCTTTAGAACTTTCCCTCTTGACTTTGCTTGCGCTGCTGTAGCCGTTCTAACTTGATTTTTTCTTATATACTCTTCTAACTTTTTAATCTTAGCCTGTTGTTTTGTATAATCCGTAACCAGCTGTTGTTTTCTTTCTTCATATACTCTTAAGAATTTTTCATAATTTCCTACATATCTGGTTAACTTCATATTCTGCAAATGATAAATTACCGTTGTCACTTCATTTACAAAATTCATATCATGAGAAATGATTACAAAGGCTCCTTCATATTTTACTAAGAACGCCTTTAACCATGTAATATTCACTTCATCTAAATAGTTTGTTGGTTCATCAAGCAACAGTACATCTGGTTTTTCTAATAATAATTTCGACAATAGAATCTTTGTCCTCTGACCTCCACTTAGGTTGCTAGGATTTTTTAAAAATAAGTGACTTATACCCATGCCATTGGCTACTTCTTGAATTCTAAAATCAATCTCATAGAAATTGTTCTTTTCAAACTCTTCTTGTAATATTCCAACCTTATTTAAAATGTTTTCTTGTTCTTCTTGATTTGCATGTTCCAATCTACCATACAATCCATTTATCTCTTTTTCTATCTCATACAAAGCTTCATATGAACTTTCAAGTACTTCTTTCACCGTCTTATATTGATTTAAAGCAGCATGCTGATCTAAATAACCTACAGTATACTTACTATTCCATTCAATTTTCCCATCATCCTGTATAATCTGTCCGTTAATAATTCGAAATAACGTTGTTTTTCCCTTTCCATTCGCCCCTACTAATCCTATATGATCGCCTGCGTCTATAAAGAATGAGGTCTCATCAAACAAGAGTTTATCTCCAAAGCTATGTGTCAATCCAGTTACACTTAAAATACTCATAATAATTTCAATTCCTTTCAACAGAGCTGCTGTATCTTTCTCTCGTTAAAATTCTTCTTATCAAATGCTAAGAACAAAGTGTGAGTTCCTTACCCGTTCGTGCGCATCCTGCCCCTGTTTTTTAGGGGCTTTTTACTTACCATGGAATGGAATGCAACGCAATTTCCTGGTAAGATAAGGAGAACTATACAAAACATAATTCTCCTTATCTTTCTAATGTTGTCTATGCATAAACATCACTCTTTTTATCATACCACTTTGACTGTTCCATAAACATTGTGTAATATTCATTTTTTAGCGTCATAAGTTCATCATGCGTTCCGTCTTCTACTATCACGCCTTGTTTAAGAACCAAAATTCTATCTGCTATCTTAGCCGATCCTAATCTATGTGTTATAATAAAAGCAGTTTTTCCTTTTGCAAGTTCTGCAAACTCTTTATATACATTTGCTTCTTCCATTGGATCAATTGCTGCAGTAGGTTCATCCAGTACAATTACTTCACTATCTTTGTAAAGTCCTCTGGAAATTGCGATTTTCTGCCACTGTCCTCCAGAAAGCTCTACACCGTCGAAGTCTCTTGACAGCATTGTCTGCTCTTTTTTTGGGAACAGATTACTATTAAGATCCACTCCAACACTTTCTACAACTTCTTCAAACTTCTTCTTGTCCTTATGTTCAAAATCACTTATTGTAACATTATCATATAAACTCATTTTGTATCTTTGGTAATTTTGAAATACTGCGGATACATTTTCATATAGAGAATCATTATCTGCCTCTTTTGTATTTACGCCACCTGTATATACGTCTCCTTCGGTTGGTTCATACACACCCAAAGCAACCTTTGCAAAAGTTGTTTTTCCTGAACCATTTACTCCGACGATGGCAACTGTCTGTCCTCTTTCTATATCAACAGATATATTGGACAAAGAAGGCTTCTCTGCATTTGGATACTTGAATGTTACATTGTCAAATTTTATTCCACTTGTCTTATCTTTCTGAACCTTCTTTCCTGTTCTTTCTGGTATATCCAAAAACTTAAGGAAATTAACGATAGAGCCCATACTCTTCGTTAGACCACCAATATGTACAGTAATAATCGTATTCATCATACTGAACATATAATCAATAGATGCATAAACGGCCGCAAACTGTGCCACGCTAATATTTCCATGATACAACGATTGTACAAATAAGATAATAATGCCTAAGTATCCTAGGACTGTTAATAATTTCATTCCAAGTTCAATCAGCCCTACTTTGAATTCAGCATCCCAAGATTTCTTATTGATAAGCTCAACGCAAGAACAATACAAATCCTTAAAATATTTATATCCACCTAAAATTCTTGTTTCTTTATTTCCTAGTGCTTCTTTGTAATATGTATTTTCACGTCGTAATGGACCAACTGAATCCTCCAGCTTTGCATACACAATGCTTCTAACAAGCTGAGCTGCTGCTACTGGAGCAAAAACAAATATTAACGCAACGGCGAGTACTTTATCCAAAGCAAATAAATAGACAAACATAAATACAAAATAAGGTCCATAAAAGGTGAACACAGTAGTAACTGTGAACAACAGACCTAAACTATTATTCGCTCCCATAGTTGCCTTTTCTATATCATCGAGCAAGTTTGTATCTTCATACTTGATTGGTGAAAGCTTTGCCGCCTTATTATTGATTAAGGAGTAGCACCTTCCACTGACCTTTTTGAAATAACTTACTCCCATAAAGTTATTTAGCCCATTTAATATTTGCGCCAGTATTGTTGTCACTGCTAAAATAATTGCCATAATAACAGCTTCTTTAATAGGCTTCTTCATTTCAACTGATTTTAAGACAACGTTGAACAGTCTTTGTGTCAGAACGGTAATAACACCCTGTGACATACCGTTGGCGATACACATTGTGTTATTGACTATAATGTACACGGGACCTGCTGCAAAAGCAATTTGTAATATTCTTATAGCACATTTCAAGAATGAATAATCTTTTTCTTTCACTCCATTTTGTTTCACATATACCAGCTCCTTTGATTACTGTATAATTCGTAGTAAACCTTTTTTAACTTCATCAGTTCATCATGCGAACCTTGTTCAATCACTTTTCCCTGTTTTATAACAAAGATTTCATCCGCCAGTTTAGTGGAACCCAACCTGTGACTTATAAAAATAGTTGTATGCTTCTTGCATATCTCGCCAAATTTCTCATACATCTTACTTTCACTAATAGGGTCTAATGCCGAGGTTGGCTCATCCAATATCTTTATTGGTGCCTCATTCATCATAAACCTTGCTAATGCAATCTTCTGCCACTGGCCACCAGATAAATCTACACTGCCTTTTTTTATCTTTCCAACCTGTGTATCTAGACCATCTTTTAGTCTTTTTACCATATTGTCAGCATCTAAAACCTTCAGAATGTCATATATTTCAGAATCTGTAACATCTTTTCTTCGAATATTTCCAAGCAGAATATTTTCTCTTATGTTTACACAATATTTGGCAAAGTCCTGATATGCAATGGCGAATATGGCCTTTAACTGGGCTAATGTATACTCTCTGATTGATTTATTATTAATCAGAATGTCCCCTTCAAATTCATCATACAAGCCAGTAAGCAATTTTGTTATTGTTGTTTTTCCAGCTCCATTTAAACCTACTACTGAATAATGCTTTCCTTTTTCAATCTTAAAGCTCATTCCATTAAGAATGTATTTGTCTGTATTAGGATATTTAAACTTTACGTTTTGGAACTCTACTGATTCAATATCAAATTTCTCCTCAGATGGAAGTTCAATGGCATCTTCCGTTTCACTTAAATCTTTAAAATTTAATAAATCAACAACTAATTCTGTACTTTGAACCAGTTTATCCATTGTAGAAGAGAGCTCCGTTCCCATTCTATTAACAAGACTATATGTCGCATTAATTAATGACATGAACATACCGACTGTAATAGCTCCATTTACTGTAGATGGGATTAATGCAAGCGTTATAATTAAAGAAACTAAAACTGTTAGAATTCCTCCTAACTTAACTTTTGCCCACCATTTTAGTTCGGTACGGAATATCTGTTTTCTTGCATTTTCATAGTTCTCTGACCATGTTTTATTCAGGTCATCGCTATACCCAAATAAAGTACGCTCTTCCACATAACCTCTCTGAGTTAATACTTCTCCTATGTAAGTATATTTTCTTACATACTTTGTAGTTTCCCTATTGGTTGTATAATTGGCTTTTCCACTACGTATTGAAAGATAAAATAAAGGTACTGCACTTATCAGGATTAAAATTGCAACCCATTTTACCTGTGTAGCAATTACACTCATGATACACACGGACAAAATAACCAGATATCCAAAATGCACTAAATTTTCATATGCTTCAGCGAACTTGTCTTCTGGTGTCTTAAATAATCTTTCCACTAATTCTGCAACCTTATAATTTTCAATATGCTTATAGGATAGTCTTGAATACTTCTCAATTAGGAATTCATTTA
This sequence comes from uncultured Lachnoclostridium sp., assembly GCA_937903005.1. Classification (GTDB taxonomy): domain Bacteria; phylum Bacillota; class Clostridia; order Lachnospirales; family Lachnospiraceae; genus Clostridium_AI. Next base: position 14,052 of record CALFNR010000131.1, read on the forward strand.
AACCACTTCTCATCCTATTGGTAAGCTTTAATTTAAAGAATGTTACAAGCTTATCAAAAATCATAGGGATTGCAACTACAAGAATAAGCTGAAGAACATATTTATATATGTTGCTAATGCTTTCTCCCTTGTTTACGCATTCTAATGATTTATTAATAAAGTTTGCAACTACAACAAGCTGAATAGTGGGCATTATGGCATTTATTATATTAACTAACATAATAAATGCTGAACTCACTGGATCAGCACCAAATACCAGTTTCAATATATATAATATAGAACTGGAAAATCTTATTTTTTTCGTATTCGTTTTATTATTAATGTCCTTAGCTTCCACGATACTCCTCCAAATTTACTTCTTATCTTTTAATAAATAATCCAAGAACATTTTGCAATTCTCAACATTATGTATTGTTTCTATTGGCAATACCTTGCAAAGCATTTCTCCTGAAAATATCTCTTTGCCTTCGCTGTATCCCTCCGCTTTTACTTTCAAGGTTTCCTTTTCTTCCTCAAGTCCCTCAATATCTTTAAAGGTAACTTTTATTTCAAGAATTGTTCCTGGACATAAAAGATTCTTATATTTAAATTTGTCAAATTCATAAGCAAGTAAGGTTTTGTTCAATTGAGTTTTGTTCCAAAGAAATATTCTAGCTGACTGAATTGCACCTTCTACCATAAAAGCAGCTGGTACTACTGGATTTCCAGGAAAATGTGTCTCAAACACTTCTTCATTTACTGTTAAAAACTTTTCAGTTTCAATGGAATCCTCTTTCATTTCCTTTACTTTATCTACCATCATTAGTCTCATCGCCATACCTCCTTTCCTAATGCTCAATCAATATACTTATTCAGTGCTTCTGGCACTCTAGAGATTCTTTTGGTCGTATGATTCACTGGTACAAGTTCAGTAACAGCATCATAATACAATTTGTCCTCTACATATATTTCAGTCTTTAGTTTCATAGAAAAGTTTTTCACCTTTACTAAGGTAGTTCTGATACAGAGCATATCATCATATTTCAAAGAAGAATTGAAATTTAGTTGTTCGGTTCTTTTTACTACCATAAACAAATCATTCTCCTTATACAGCTCATTTAATGGAATAGCAAACTCTCGAAACCATTCGGAAAATCCAATTTCAATGTAACGGCTCATATTACCAAAGTATACAACACCGCCAGCATCCGTCTCCTTAAAATACACTCTCTTATATGTATTGTTGCTATACACTTGCTCCATCCTCACCTGCCTCCGTTTCCTTCATAACTCTAGCGAACCCCATATCCTTTAATAACTTATCATGATCCGATAAACTACTGTTATTTAGATATTCAGTGCTAATATCATCGCTCTGCTTTAAGATTAGTCGTACATTTTTAAGTATCACTTCATTATCAACGAACGCACTAATGGATAAGTATATACAGCCGTTCATCTTATTCATGGACATAAGTTTGGATTCTATGATAAGCTGTTCATAACTAAGCACTACTCTGTTAAACTTCATCCCGCTAAAGCTAACAATATATGCACCTCTTTTGTTATCACTGTATTCTCGTGCCACTTTACCTGCAGCTTGAAAAATTGCTTCTAAGATCATAAAGTTTGGGACAATACAATCCTTATCCAAAGCATTTACTTCTTCGCTATTTTTAAAAGTAAACAATGCACTGCCTTCACTCTTACTCGTAGACTTAAATGCAACCATTTTCAAATAGTTCATATCATTTTCCCTCTCGAATTACAACCTTCTGATTAGAATTAAGCTCAAACCCCTCACAAATTACATACTTTTTCGGTCTCGAAACTTTATCAAAATGTTTCCTGCAATATTTTCTAATTTCTGAAAGCGATGTTTTGATATCATAATTCTCATCAAATACAATGTATGCAATAAAGTATTCACCAAAGTACCGATGTCTCTCTTTCTTGATTCGAATATTTTTAATAAAAGGCAATTGGTACAGTTCCTCTTCTATGACATTTTTATAAACTTTACGGCCATTCACTTTTATCATAGAATCTTTTCTTCCCTTGATAACAAGTTTACCTTCTTCATTTAAATAGCCTAAATCACCTGAAAGAAGGAATTCTTGTTTATTTACCAGCGATTGCTTATAATAACCTTCCATTCCATCTTCAGATTTATAACCAATAATACCAACACTGCCATCCTTTATTTCTTTGCCTGTTTCATCAAAAATTCTAATTTCGACACCAGGAAGTGGCTTACCCACTGATTCAATTTCATCGTTCACAGAACTTATCTTATTATAAGAAATTCTTGGTGATGCCTCAGTTTGCCCATAGTTATTGAATAGAATTGTCTCAGGAAAGTATTCTCTAATTTGTGTAATAACGCCTTGTGCTAAATAGGAACCTGCACTCATAATAAATCTCAAATTATGAAAATCAAGCTTAGCATTTTGAAGATAATCTTTTTCTATTGTCTCGAAGAAATATGGTGTGGATGCATAATTGGTTACTCCATAACCTGCAATATCTGATAACAAATGCTGAGTCACTCTAGTACTCTGTGTAAAATAACATTTTCCACAAACCATTAGATGAGATAAAAGTTGTGATAAAGCAAAGCAATATGTCAATGGAAGAGTCAGGAGTATAGAATCATTTTCTGTTAATTCTGTATATGCGACCACTTTTTTGGCATTATTTAAAAAGTTTTCCTTTTTAATTAACACACCTTTTGATTTTCCACTTCCACTTGTCCCAGACGTAAACAGAAGTAAAAAACCATTCTCTGAATCAATTCCCTGAGCGGTCTCCCACGGAACTACATTCTCTCCTTCAGAAATTTTGAATGTTTGAATCTTATCATTTTTATAACATACTATATTCTTAAAACATTTACATGCCTTATTGAGTCCTTTCAAATCTTCATTGCTACAATCAAATACGTCACTAATAAATACATCTACATCCGACTGCGCTAACAACTCAAGAAGACCTTCTCCAGTTATTTGTGTATCGATTGGCACAATCGTTACATCCATTCTCCAAAGTGCAAGAAAATTTATGCAGTACCGAATAGGATTTGTTATTTTGATTGCAACATGACTCTTCCTATAGACTCCATTTTTCTCAAGGAAAGCGATTTTTTCATCTATTCTTTCCTTTAATTCACCATATGTAATGACCTGCTTATTAAATTCAAATGCCACCCGCTCACTATAACCTGCCCATCTAGAAAATAAATCACTCATTATCCCCATCACCTTCAACCACTTTATTTCTCATATTTTGAAATAATCAAACTTGCGTTTTGTCCTCCCAATCCAAATGTATTGTTTAATGTAATATTAACTTCTTTTTCTTTCATTTCATTGAATGTGTAATCCAAATCACATTCTGGGTCTAACTCTGTATGATGAATTGTAGGTGCAATTTTACTATCTCGTATTGCTAACATACAGCATAACATTTCCATGGCACCTGTAGCCGTTATTAAATGTCCATGCATGGACTTCGTTGAACTGATACTAACACTCTTTGCACTTTCATGAAAAACATCTTTAATTGCTTTTGTTTCGTAAACATCATTGACAGCTGTTCCGGTTCCATGTGCATTAATATAGTCAACTTCAGCTGGATCAACATTGGCATCCTCTAATGCTCGCTCCATAGCAAGTCTCATACCAAGTGCATCCTTATGAGGATTGGTCATTGAATAACTATCTATCGCCGCTCCATATCCCTTTACCTCAGCTAGGATATTTGCATTTCTCTTTAGAGCATCTTCTTCTCTCTCTAATGCAAACAAAACACAACCTTCTGCTATAGTAAATCCAGAACGTTTTTTATCAAATGGACAACAATTGTTGTTTAAATCTTCATGTGTTTTTTCTAATGCTCCTAATCTGCTTAATCTAGCAAATGAAAGAGGATCAATTTTGGATGAAACTCCACCAACAATCATCATATCTGCAGTGTTATCTTGTAACATGTAATACCCTGTTCCAATAGCCTGTGTTGAAGCTGCACAAGTTCCAAGGTTATAGACAAAAGGACCATTTATTCCAAAATCCTTCGCTACATAGTAACCAAGCATGGAAGGATCAATTTTCATTAGATTTTCTTTTTCGTCCTTGCCTTCTTTGTCTGAATTTTGATAAAAATCTATGAATGACTTCTCATAGTCTTCCATTGCACCTATGTTTGGATCCGCTCCGATTATACAGCCAATACGTTCACTTTTATAATTGTGTTTCAGTGACTCAAACAGCTTTTCCATGCAGTAATAGAACATCTTAAACTGAAGACTTCCATCATAAGGATATTGGATAGAATCTAAATCAGAAGCATCCACTTCACCTGCATGTTTTACTTCAAAAAACTCAGTATTAAACCTACTCACATACTGAAATCCGCATTTGCAGTTTTCCAAATTTCTAGCAATATCCTCAACGGAATTTCCTAACGGTGTAAACGGACTTACAGCTGTAACTACAATTTTATTCTTCAATGGACGCGCCTCCATTTCGACTTAGTATTAAGGAACAATAACTTCCTCCGACTCCAGCACTATTCACTAAAACATACTGATATTTCTCCGGTGCTTCGAAGTATGTGCCTATATTACTGTTTTCTATAATATCAGGTTCTACATCATTTTTTAGTGATAAATACTTCTCATTTTGCAATGAATATACAGCCAAAGCACAGTCATGTAATGCAGCAACGGGACCACTATCACCAAGATTTGCTTTACTGTTTGATAAACTTATCTTACCATTACCACTTAATTGCAGCATGGCCTTTAATTCTTCGTTATCCCATTCTGGTATTGAATTGGCATTGGTAAACGCGAAATCTATGTCTGAGAAAGCCAGATTCGAGTTCTCACACGCACATTTCATTGTATATTCGAATCCCTTACTTTCCAGTGAAAAATACGTCTCCCCAGGGAAAGTATTCAGAGCACCGCCTTCGATATAACACAAAATCTTCCTATTATTCTTCAATGCACTTTCTTCTGATTCTACTATGAATGTTGCGGAGCCTTCTGAGTAGACAGTGCCACAGTGCTTTTTATCAAATGGATAGAGTAATTCAGATTCCTTTTCCCCTACACTGCTTTTTCTTAATCTTCCTTCTTGACATAAGCAATAATACTCATAGCTGCTGAATGGTGAATTGGCCGCACAAACGATTGCACGATTAATTCTTCCACTTGCAACTTGATTGTAAGCTAAATATAAATTAGAAAGACCAGAAGTGCTGCCTGTATAGTTTATATTACCCTCTCCATGTATTTCGAGATGTTTTCCAATTGTGTGTGATGATGTGGTTGTTAAAATTTTTATACCACTTGATGGTGGAATTTTCTTAAGCACTGCACCTATTTTAGATAAATCTATTCTGTCTTCAGTAATGCAGTTATTAATCACTACTTTTAAGACATCTTCATCAACGTTCTGCATCTGATTACCTATATAAATAGCATCATTGTCTGCAAACATACCTTCTTCATATCCATACATTTTCAATGCTTTTAGTAAAGAATATGCTAGAAGCTTATTTGTTCTATTTAGTACATTTTTTCCTTGGATATCCATCTTACGAGTTTCAACATAATCCATTATCCCTGCAAATGGAAAATCGTCTCTTCTAACTTTTTCATCTGCAATAGTATGTATTCCACATTCTTTTTTCTCTATTCTTTCGAAAACTTCATCTATTTCATCACCTAATGAAGTTGCGATTCCGATAGATGATATTACTACTCTTCTCTTCATATTTTCTGGATGATTACTAAAGCCACATCCATCCACCTCTTTCCTGATCATCACGTTTCAAGCGCAACAGGCTATGAGCCTTAAATTAAATGACGTCCGCCAGTAACCATAAGCTGAATTCCCGTGATATGAGAAGCAAGATCACTTGATAAAAAAATCGCAGCATTAGCGATATCATTTGGATCAGCATTCTTTGCAAGTGGAGTCATCTTGATAATGTCTTCTTTTCTTTTATCTGTCATTGACTTCAAAATATCAGTCTCTACAAGTCCAGGTGCAATAGTATTCACACGGATACCATATTTTCCATATTCAATGGCTAACGTTTTAGTTAAAGAATCAATTGCCGCTTTTGAAAGGCTATAAGCCGACTGTCCAGGTGATGGCTGACTAGAGGAACGTGAGGAAATATTTATAATGGAGCCACCCTTATTTAAAATCATATGTTTTATGACATATTTACAAAAACTTATCGTACCATATAAGTTCGTCTCCACTGTTTTCTCAAATATTTCATTGGTAGTATTAAGAAATAAACCTCTCGATATAAATCCTGCATTATTAACAAGGATATCAATTTTTTTATACTTTTTGATTACTTCTTTTACAAATGAGTCGATTTCTTCATTGGAACGATTATCTACTTTGCAGCAATCCACACACAGAGACTCATTACGAAGTTCCTCAACTAAGCTTTTTGCTTTATCCTCACTATGCAAATAGGTAAAAAACACTTTGCATCCTTCTCTAGCATAAGCCTTTACCATTGCTTTTCCAATCCCACTACTGCCACCTGTAATAATAACTGCTTTTTCAGTTAAATCAATCTTCATGATTACCTCTTTACTCTATGTACTCAAAAATATTTTTCTACAGTTTCTTAATTGTTTTTGACAATATAGTCAACTAAATCGCTTACCTTAATATAATCATAAATGTCAAATGGACTGCTTAGCTTTGCAATAATATCTTCTGAGAAATTGAAATTATCTTTAATCATATTAATTGCTTCTTCATCAAGACCATCACTGATTTCTTCTCTATTTGCTAAAAATGTTGCTGCATTCCAGAAATCACTTTCTCCCATAGTGAAATCAAATTCCTGTTCAATTCTAAAAGTAATCTCTAGGATATCAATTGACTCAATATTCAAATCCGTAAATAATAAAGAATCCTCAGTAATCTTTTCTGTGCTAATATCTAAACTCTCTGATAAAATTTCCTGTACCTTTTCTAATACTACATCCTTTTGTAACATATTAATTTCCTTCCTCTCCTAACTTTTAAACTTTCTTAAACATTTATCATGTGCCTTAAACTTGATCTAATTAGTGTAAGATTCTAATATAGATTTAATTTATCCAAACTACAAATATATAACTCTTCATTTTCTTCCAAAACCTTGTAAATGAATTCCTTTTTCCATTCCTCATCTTCATGTCCTGCAATTTTTAATGAATGCATCATATAAATGCATGCTTGGTATCTATCATAGCTCTGATTCAAAATTGCTAGTGTACAGTATTTTTGTGCTAAAAGAAACTTGGTCGCATACACCAGCTTGTCATACATCTTAAACTCACCTTTGTGCTCTTGAACAAAAGATAATCTTCTCTCATACATATGTATTTTATTGAGCCAGCAACTTGTCAATTTTTGTACAACCTCTGTTGAACGAATAGCCTCTTTCAAATTGATGCTTTTCCTGTCCATAAAATTATACAAGTTATCGCTTCCCTGATTGTAGCAGGCATGATAATCCATAATTAATGCGAAACCAGTTTCATGTATGATTCGCAAAATAAAATCATCATCTTCACTACATCGAAGAGTCTCGTCAAACAAAATTCCCTTTTCCAAAAGTGAACGCCTCATCACCATCGTAATAATGTGATAGCAATAACAAGATGACGTACACGTATATTCAAAGAATTCTTTTCCATAGAGTATTACATTATTGATTTGCTCTGCATGTATTTCATTCGCCACCCTTAACAAATTTGGACGAGAAGACTCTCTATCACTTCGCACAATCTCATTCTTTTCATTCATGCTATTCTCATACCAGAACGAAAAAGAAACATTTTGATGATATTGTTCCAAAACTTGAACACTATCTTCTATATGGTTTGGAAGATACTCATCATCCGAATCGAGAAATGCAATATATTCTCCAGTTGCATTTTGCATACCAAAGTTTCGTGCTCCAGATACACCTTTGCTATTTTGATTCTTTAGAATTTTTACATTCTCTTCCCCTTCTAAATACCGTTTCACAACTTCCAGCGTATTATCTGTACTATTGTCATCTACTATAATAAGCTCAATATCCTTATAGGTCTGGTCTAATACAGATTGGATTGCCTTTAACACTGTCTTCTCCCGATTAAAAACAGGAATTATTACACTAACCATCATGTTCTCCTTTCTAACACTTTAAATGATTTCCACCGGTTATATGAATCACATCACCAGTTATATAGGATGCTTTTTCACTTGCTAAAAATAGTACCGCATTTGCAACATCCTTTGGATATCCACTTCTTTTAAGTGGAATGCTATCCTCTACATTTTGAACTTGTTCCTCTGTCATGTGTTTTTGTTTTGGAGTACCAGACATAATAAATCCAGGAGCAACAACGTTAACACGTATATGATTTGGTCCATATTCTAATGCAAGAACCTTAGACAATGCTTCTATTGCTGCCTTTGTTGAGCTATATGCGGCCTGCCCTCTGCATGGCTGTTCAGCACAGACTGTTGAAATATTAATGATAGCCCCTGCATTGTGTGACTTCATAGAATTCAATACATACTTGCAGAAGTAACCCGTTGCATTTAAATTTGTTTCGATTGACTTATTCCATACTTCCTCATTCATATCTTCAAAATTTCTTCTTGAAATGAATGCTGCATTATTTACTAAAACATCAATTTTTCCATATTGTTTCAGTACCTGTTCAACAAATGCTTTCACATCGCTTTCAACTCGACCATCCACGCAAAAACCTTCCACCTTGATGTCAGTTACACCCTTATATTGAACCTCTAATTCTTTCGCTGACTCTTCTTGATTCAAATATGTAAAACAGACATTCGCTCCAGCATTTGCGAACTCCTCTACTATGCCTCTTCCAATTCCTCTGTTTCCACCAGTGACCACTACAACTTTCTGCTCAAAACCCCACATTTTATTTACTCCCTGCTAATCCTTCAATTTGTTTATAACAATCCATCCATACATTTGCATTCTTATCTTTTGCTTTAATACTCTCCCTTACTTCAGGATTGAAGAAGTTTTTGAAAATATCAATCTGATTGATATAATCGTTATGATACTTCTTTTTCATATACTCCAAATTTAACTCCCATTCTGAATATCTGTGCTTATCATAAATGGCATTGTGATATTGATGTAATACTTCAATTGAGGAATTGTATAGAACTGGAACACTGTTTATCTCCATTCGATATTCCATTTCCCAATCCTCTATTCCCCATCCTTTAAAGTTTTCATCAAAGTCACCATACTTCTGGATACAGTCCGCAGGGATCGAAAGATTTGAAGTTTGAACAAAAACCATTTTATATTTTACTTTAGCAAAATCATCGTTATACACCTTTAGCATTTTGTGTCGAACATCCTCTATATAATAGGCTGTTTTGCTCTCTTTAAAACCATACCTCTCCATTTCCGTTAACAGCTTTCTCTCTCCATTTTTGAGCAGCTCTCTGTTATCATGAAATGATTCTTCATTGTCCCAAAATAATTGCTTCTTCAATCCAAATTGAATCGATGGTTTTTCCTGTTTACTATATAAATCGTAGTGGTTTTTCAAAAAATCATCTCTAACAACTTCGTCACCATCCACAAAAATCAGCAGTTCTCCGACCGACTTTTGTATTCCAAAGTTACGTGCAAAAGAACGCCCTGCCTTTGTATAATGGTAATATTTTATATTCATGGAAAACTCATTACATGAAACGTACTGCTCTATATCATCTTCTTCCCCATTATTTACAAGAATCACTTCAAAATCCTGTTTCCTAAAACTTTGATTTTCGAGGGAATGAAGTAGATTAATAATTCTGGTTCCAACATTTGCGTAAGGTACAACTACACTGCACTTCACCATACTACCTCCCATTCATGAAAGCTATTCTGTATAGAAATGATTTTCCAAATACCAATCTACCGTTTCAGTCAAACCTTGTCCAATATCATACTCTGCCTTCCAGCCTAAAAGATTCCAAGCCTTGTTTGCATTAAGTTGCTGATTCAGGATTTCTTGAGTCTTTTGTACTTCAACATTCAACGTTACATCTTCACATTTCATAATGGATTGAACTTTTCGAACAACTACTTCAATATCAGTTGCAACACCAGTACCAAAATTGAATGCTTGACCAATCACCTCTTCATCGTGAATATGACAGAACATATGCTCATACGCCCTTACAATATCTTTTATATAAAGGAAATCTCTCTTATATGTTCCCTTTTCAGGCTTTCTAACAAGTGGCTTCTCTTTCCTAGCAAAAGATGCAATTGTATTTGGAACCAAACGATTAAAATTATTGTCGCCAGGACCGTAGATATTACCGAATCTACCAACTACCACTGGCAATCCATAACTGTGATAATAGCTTCTAGCTAACATGTCTTCACATGCTTTTGACACATCATATGGATTTTCTCCTTGTATTGGAAGATCTTCTGTATATGGAAGAATATCACTGTCTCCATATACTTTGTCACTAGAAGCAACCAAAACTTGTTTCACAATATCTTGATGTTTTCTTGCTACTTCTAATAAGTTATATGTACCCATTATATTTACATCAAATGTCGTTTTTGGCATCTGGTAAGCTAAATCCTGCAATGCAACAGCCGCTAAATGAAATATTGTATCTATTTTTCCCTCGACTATAATTTGTTCAAGCAAATCGCTATCTTGAATTTTTCCATAAACTAGCTTTACTTTCTCTTCTAGCTTTGCAACATGGAAATAACTAAAAGCATTGATATTTTCAACTAATATTGTTACATTTGCTCCTGCCTTCACCATATGCTCTGCCATATGAGAACCAACAAAACCAGTTCCACCTGTTAAAAATATATTATGACCTTTAAAACATTCACCTATTACCATTATTTTTTATCTCCCTCTGAAATCGTTACAGTGGTGTAAGGTGTCTTTTCATGATAGGTTAACTGACGCCACTCCATTTTATTTGAAACAACTGCCCATAATGAACTAATACAATAAATTACAGATACATAAGCAGATATTAAAAGTTTGAAAATATCTATTGGACGAGCCGAATAATCATCGTAACTTTTTCTATCTCTATACACTGCCGCTATAACAATTAATGATGTAACTGCAAAGATTACTGGCCACCATAACATAACTGTAATAATAGGATTTGAAAAATGACATGCTACTTTCAAAATGATTGCTACAATAAATCCTATAGCACCTATTAATCTAGGCATAGTCACAAAGAAAAATCCAAATGACCAAAGCTTTTTAAAATTAACTTTAGTATTTAATGCTTGTCGTTTTACCCACTTAACCCATTCCATTCCGTGAATAGAAAAGTATTCTGAAACAAGGCAGTTTGGAATATAAACGATTTTCATTTTGTGCTTACGAATTGCAGAAGATAACGTAAAGTTATCATGGAATGCATTTCTCCATACCTCTTCCATTCCGATTTTTTTAAAAGTCTCTTTTCGTAGGCAGAATGAAAATCCTCTTGCAAATTTGGTAAATGGGAAAGTAATCATAGTCGTAGCTAGGAAATCCCAATATCTTGCTGCTAACATTAGAAGTGTATCTTTCTTTTCTGAAACGACCCATGCACTTCCTGTGGTTACCCCACATTCTTTCATTTGTAATGGTTGAACCATTTTTGTAATCCAGCTTTTATGAGGGACAATATCCGAATCAATGAATAAGTATACCTCCGTATCTGGTTCTGCATTCATAACACCATTCAGTAAATTATTCACTTTGTCACTTCTATACTTGGAAACATCATCTTTCACAGCTTGAATAAAATGTGCAATCTTACTATCCTTGGTAAGTTTTTTGACAAGTCGTACTGCTTCAGAATCTTTATCAGATGACACAAAATAAACAGAATATTTTCCCTTATACTCTTGTTCCAACAAACTTTTAATTGTCTGTTCAAAATTACAGTCGCACCCTTTGAAGGGCAGTATTACTGAAACATTAGGAGTGTAACTTTTATTAGGAAGAGAATCAATATACTTTACATTTGATTTTCTCTTAAAATAGAACCAAACTCCCAGAAATCCTTGAATACAAAAAAGTATTACTAGTATGGAACTTAATATGTAACTTAACATAATTCCTCCTTATCTTAGCTTATGTTTTTAGTTTTAGGTCTTCTTAAGTCTATATCTCCTTTCTTTGCCCTAACGATCTCACCAAAGCAAAGTCAGTAAATATTTGACTCGTGCCTCCCTTTACAAAATGTGAGAATAGTTACCTTTAACTGTTCCTTTTTTCATTTATATATTAATACTTTCTACTAAATATGTCAATTATACATTTTTTACCGATTTAATGAGCATAAAAAAATACCAAACCACATTAATTAACAATAAGCTGACGTTTCTCCTAGCCGCAACGTTCTTGACAACCTCTAATATTCCCCTATAGTGGGTAGTGGGTTTTGAAATTAAATAATCAATAATACTGTAACCATAATAAGCTAGTATCCTATTATCTTAGGCTCTATAATAAATGTTGGGGTATGTGAATGAACTCATTCACAACTCCGGCAT
>CALFNR010000132.1:0-3436 GCA_937903005.1 uncultured Lachnoclostridium sp.
ATATATGTGAAAAAAATTGAAAAGACTATATTTTTATTCATCGTTTTGTGTTATAATGGGGCGTATTTATTTGATTTAATTGGAGGAATATAAGAAAATGCCTACAAGAATTGCGATTTTAGGTGGACCAAGATGTGGAAAAACAACGCTAATGCAGCAGATTTATGTTGACTTAAAAGTGAAGGGTTACAATGTTGGTGCCGTCTCTGAATATAGCACAGAATATTTGAAAGAAAAAGGAATGATTGAAACCATTTCTGAGCAGTATGGAATCTATCTAGGACAAAAGATGTTAGAGGATTCTTTAGATGAGTTTGAATATGCTGTAACAGATTATGCCACATTTATTCCTTATGTATATGCGAGGTTTATGCTTGGCGATAAAAAACGCACGGTAAAAGAAATTGAAATTTTGAAAGATCTTTATGGACTAGCATTAAGAGATATCGCTAAGTATGATCATATTTTCTTTGTACCTAGGGAATTTGGTTATAAGAAAGATGGTGTCAGATGGCAGGATGAGGAACTTGCTAAGTCTATTGATGATGCGATTAGACAATTTTTAGATGCAGAAAATGTATCCTATACAGCCATTACTGGTTCTACTAAGGAACGTGCAGAACAAATCTATAAAATACTTGGAATTAGCGAAAAAGAAGCTGAGTAATCTAGACTGCATTTGAGGTAAAATCAACATAATAGATACAGGAATCTACTGTGAAATCATAATGTAGGTCCAAAAGAAGAGACGATAAATAATACGGACAAGTTATTTATCGTCTTTTTGATATTTGAGAAAAGGAGAAATGGCTATGAATTATTTGGATGAAAATAATATAATAACATCACATCAAAATAGAATGTACCTATGCATTGACTTAAAATCATTCTATGCATCTGTGGAGTGTGTCGAGCGTGGACTTGACCCACTGACAACGAATCTTGCTGTTGCAGATCCAGAAAGAAGTGAAAAGACTATTTGCCTCGCCATTTCTCCTGCCATGAAAGAATTAGGAGTTCCGAACCGTTGCAGGGTCTTTCAAATACCAGGAACTATAGAATATATTAAGGCACCTCCAAGAATGAGACTTTATATGGAGTATTCAGCTAATATTTATGCAATCTATCTTCGCTATATTGCAAAAGAAGATATACATGTGTATTCTATAGATGAAGCATTTTTAGACGTTACCGACTATTTGGATATGTATCAGTTAACGGCGAAAGAACTTGCGGTGAAAATAATGGATGATATCCGTAATGAAACTGGCGTAACAGCTACTTGCGGAATTGGAACGAATCTGTATCTGGCAAAAATTGCGCTAGATATTACGGCAAAACATGTGAAAGACAATATCGGTTATCTGGATGAGGAGTTATATTGTAAAACATTATGGAGACACAGACCTTTAAATGACTTTTGGCGTGTGGGAAAAGGAACAGTGCGTCGGTTAGAATCCATTGGAATTTTAACCATGGAGGATGTGGCAAAGGCAGACGAAGAGATTCTTTATAACATGTTTGGTATTGATGCGGAATTGTTAATTGACCATGCCTGGGGACGGGAAATTACAACGATCCATGATATTAAAACGTACACAACCAAAAGTACTTCCATATCCAGTGGTCAGGTTTTGCCACGAGACTACGACTTCCAGGAAGGTTTGCTTATTATCAAAGAAATGACAGATAATCTTTGTTTGGAACTGCTCGATAAGGGGCTTGTTACGGAATCCATTAGTTTGGATGTGGGATATTCCAATGAGATTCAAAAGCCTCATGCCAAAGGAACCGCTTCTATGACTGTATGCACCAGTTCCACTCACGCAATTATGCCTTATGTTGTGGAACTTTATAGTCGTATTCTAGACCGCAATCTTCCGATTAGAAGAATGAATTTAACGTTTCATAATGTAAGAGATGAAGTGTACGAACAATACGATTTGTTTACTAATGTGAAAGAAATTGTTCGTGACCGAAAATTACAAAAGGCGGCGTTAGAGATTAAGAAAAAGTTTGGAAAGAATGCACTGGTGCGAGGAATGGATCTGCAGGATGCAGGAACGACTATGGAAAGAAATCGGCAGATTGGAGGTCATAAAAGTGGCGACTAAACGAGGAAAGATGCCTAGAGAAGACAGGGCAAAGCAGTTTATGCCATTTGCGGCGCTTAAAGGATTTCAAGAAATGCTTAAGGAAAAAGAGCGCATCGTAGTTCCACGAATGGAACTGTCTGAGGAACAGAAGGAAGAGTTAGATCGGAAACTGCAAATGCTAGAGAAAAATGATATTGCTACCGTGGTGTATTTTCAAGACGGTGAGTATGTGAAGGTAAAAGGAATGGTGTCGCGGATTGATTTAAGCAGCAGAATCGTGAAGATTGTAAACACGAAAATATGTTTTGATGATATTGCGGACATTTTGACAAATTAGGAAAAACCATTTGGGAGGCTAAGATATTATGTATCAGACTTATTTATTTGACTTATACGGAACTTTAGTTGACATCAGAACAGATGAAGAAGACATTGAAGTATGGCGAAAATGCTCTGTTTTCTATGGTTATTACGGGGCAGATTATACTCCAGAGGAGCTTAAAAATGCTTATTTGGATGAAGAACATTATTTACGAGAGGAAGCAAAAGAAAAGCTAGGCAGTTTTAAGGATTCATATCCAGAAATTGTTTTAGAAAGAGCTTTTCAGGCACTTTTTGAAAAGAAAGGTATTCAGGCATCCATGGAACTCGCTGTTCATGCAGGCCAGTTTTTCCGTATTTTATCCTTAAACTATATTAAACTATATCCGAATATCGTTACGATGCTTGAGACATTAAAAGCAAAGCAGAAAAAAGTGTACTTGCTTTCCAATGCACAACAGATATTCACTGAATACGAGATGAATTATCTAGACATTAAGAAATATTTTGATGGAATTCTGTTTTCATCCGATGCTGGCGTTATGAAACCAGACATACGTTTTTATGAGAAAGCAATTGAGAAGTTTGATATTAAGAAAGAGCAGGCAGTAATGATTGGCAATGATTATACTTGTGATATTCTTGGTGCGAGGGCTGCTGGTATAGATGCATTTTATGTACACACGAATATTTCGCCAGCTATGCCAAACGATATAAAAGATACCAAATGGATGTATGGTATGGATGGAATCAAGTTATTAGAGCAGTTGTTGAACATCTAGTAAAAGAAGTAAGGAATATTATTTTTTGTAGTTAGTGTGTGTTACTAAAAAGATAAATCGAATTTTATCAGGGAGGAATAAAAGTGACTTTTACAAGTGAAATATCAATTTCAGATATTACATCTGTATTATCTGTTGTGTTGGTAATTTTAGGGGGAATTGTTGGATGCTATCAATGGAGAAAGAGTGTTTTGCTAAAAAGGGCCGGATATATTAATGATTTAACTGAAAAAATTA
>CALFNR010000133.1:0-2780 GCA_937903005.1 uncultured Lachnoclostridium sp.
AAGCTACAAACCTTGATGCATCAAGGTTTCAAGTATTTTTTATGGAAATTGTGATATAAAGACTGGTGTACAATTGTCAAAGATGGACAGGTGATATTACCTTTCTTCCTATCAAATCTAGCCTTAAAACAGTGTGATCAAGCCTTCTGGAAAAGTATTGAGCAGAGCTTGTTTGAAAAATTTTACTGTTGACTTAGGTTTAACTCTATTTAAGTCAGGTAATTGTTCCACGTGGAACAATTAAAAAAGATATTCATTAGCAAAATGTTCCATGTGGAACATAATTAAATCAGATTTGAGAACATACAGTGATTGGTGGACCGAAGATAACAAAAAAAGGGCAAGATAGACGCTTGCCCTTGAAGTTAAATATAAGGAATGTGAATTTAGTTCTGATTGTCTTCGATATTATCAATCATATTTTGATAATAAGACATAGCTGCTTCATCAGGAGAATCGAGCATTTGCTCAAACATATGTTTTATTTGTTCTTTTACGGAAGCTCTGGTGATAAAAACTAATTGTGATATTTTCTTATCATTAGGCCATTCCTTCATTGTGGCTAGAGGATAGAGGTTACCCATTACAGCATGAACAATTACAGGTTTTTCTTGTCCTTCGAGATTGAGGATGCCTTTTATTCTTAAAATAGAATCACCGTAAAGATCCTGTACACTGCCTATAGCTGAAAGCAAAGCTAAAGGTTCTATGACTCCTTCATGTTCAATGCTAAAAGAATCAACATCGGTATGAGCAATTATTTTTGGCTTTGCAACTCCAACTGCTCCTTGAATACTGGCGGGGCGTAAGGAACTAGCTAATGGAGTTTTTATCTCAAGCCATGATTTAACCTGAGATTCATAATCTTGTGATGAATTTTGATAAGGACCAGTTTCAAGCAGTAATTTTGGTGAAATCTGACCCTTGATAACAGGATAAATTTTAGAATTCGGATTAATTTTTCTTGCCACATCATAAATTGGCTCTAAGGCGTCAGCATCAATTAAGTCTGTCTTGGAAACTAAAATAAGATCTGCAAGAGCGATTTGCTTGACTGCCTCGTATTGCTTTTTTAATTGAGTCGCAATAAATTGAGCGTCTAAGACTGTTACAGTGCCCGCATAATAAAAGTTATCTAAAAGATATTCATCACCGTTTAATGTGGCTATAACACCTGCAGGATCAGCTAATCCTGTAGTTTCGATAAGAACTCTTTTGAATTTTGGAATGATTCCTTGTTGAGCTTTTACCAGATTATTAGCTAAAGAGTCGACTAAGGCTCCTTGAAGAGAACAACATATACATCCAGAACCTAATAAAACGACAGTATCATCGACGCTTTCAACTAATTCATGATCCAGACCGACGTCTCCAAATTCATTGATTAAAACCAATGTATCTTTAAATTCTGGTGTATTTACCCAATGATTTAATAAAGTTGTTTTTCCGCTACCTAGGAATCCAGTAATGATATTAACGGGGATACGAGTATCAATTTCTTCAATTTCCATTTTAAACTCCGTTGTAGTGAACAGTTAGTATTTGTAGAGTATTTTTATGCAAGCTTAATACGCTATCATTGTCATTATCATGTAAGTTCGCATATCTATTGTTATTGCAATAACAATAGAATCGTTATGCAATAACATCACGGTAAAATTAAAAATCTAGTTTGTTGATAAACTGGATATCTTCCAATCACAGCAGAAAATTCAACGCGCGATTCAACGCTGTGTTTCTAATTTCGTCGCTTTCATTTAGTACGTCATGATAAGCCGAAGGTAATGACAAGACAATCGGTTGTTTATGGTCTGATGAGTGTAGCGAGAAAAAACGTTCCGTAGCCTTTGTCGAGACAACTTTGTCAAACTGGGCTGTTTGGATTAGTACCCTAACAGGGAGTTCACTTGTCATTCTAAAAAGGCTTTGCTGTTTTTTTAGGGCTTGATGGACAAAACCCCATGTAGGGGAGCCGATGGTCAGTTCCGGATGTTTTTTGTAATAGTTGTGGTACGCGTTGTACCTTATTTGACAATGCGAATGGTAGTTATCTTTAAAAGGAACCTGCTTGTACTCTTTTCCGTATGGAGTAAAGCTGTCTTTGATAAAGGGAAGAGAACCGAGTATGCCAGCTAACGATTTTAATAACCATGGAGCTAACTTGGTATGCGGCCATAAAAAAGGTGTAATAAGGGCGACTTTAAGAGGAAGTTTTTTTGTTGAGAATATTAAATCTAAGGCTAAAAGACCACCTAAAGAAAAAGCCAACAAGCCGAAATTATTTAGATTTAGTTTGTTGATCATGTAGTCTAAGTCTTTTGTTTCATCAGAAAAATCAATAATGTGGCATTTCTGATGATCTTTTAATAAACGATCTGCAATACCTTGTCCTCTAGCAAAAAGTACAGCAACTTTTATACCTGTTTTATATGTACAATATAAGAATTCTGCATATTTATGAGCTGTTTCGCCTCGTCCTGGGATCACAGCAATTGTTGTATGGAAGTAATGCGGTTCTGCAATTGCCGCACGTATTTTTACTCCGTCACCACGATCAAATGTAAGGATTTTTACTTTTTCATTCCAGAAACATTCGATTTCTTCATATTTAGAAGCAAAATCAGTGGCTGACAGCCATGTAGACGCAGGTAATTGTTGCATACAGCCTCCTTAAGAAATCGTAGGCCGAGCATGTAATAGACCTTAAGCCTCCAATAAAAATGTTTCGAAGGCTTTAGGAGCAAGGCTTCCGTACAGGTAAGCATATACCGAAATGAGCG
>CALFNR010000134.1:0-6633 GCA_937903005.1 uncultured Lachnoclostridium sp.
TCCTCTGCTTCTGTATCTTCTGTAGCTTTTGGCTCTGGATCCTCTGTCTCTGTATAAGTCTTTTCCCCTGCCTCCTCTGCCACAACGAATACGCCTGGTTGAAAATGCAAGGGAATCGTCATACACAATACAATAATAAATAATTTTCTTACTATCTTCATTCCTATTATCTTTCCTTTTCTTAGCCTCTCTTACATTACATTTCCATTAACTTTATGAATACCCCTTCCTCTTAGAAGGGGTATTCTTACAAGAAAACTAATTCGTTGATACATTATATGTGGCAGAAGCGACACTTAACTCTGATGCATCCACATCTTTTAATACTGCTAAAGCACTAGCATAATCATCATCATCTTTGTTATCAGCTAATGCCATAACAAGTTCTGTTCTATCTGCTTTCTCGCATGCTGGTACGTAATTGTAGTCACCAGCCCAGTTATAGGAGTATTTATCGATTGAGTCATAGTAGGTTACTTCTTTAGGAAGATAAGAATCACAAAGACCAACGTCAGCTCCCATGTTCATAGTAAAGAACATTTCAACTACAGGACTTTCTTCATCACTTAAAAGTCCCATATCCATCAATTCCTGAATGGATGTGCCCATTGTGTAATAATATGTAGAATCATTGTACTGTGTACTCATTTCATTATTGATTGTAAACATCCATCCTGAATATCCTGTGAAGTTAAATTCCCCTAACAGTCTGGTGTATTTGTTCATCTCTTTTACAATTCCTGAATGAAATGCTACCTCTGGTAAGGAATCGTACATAGAATATGTAGATGCATTTAAATCATAGTGATATGCTTTGGAACAACGGATGCTGTTAATATATCCGTATGTATCAGCACAAGAGATTAAGATAAGTCTCTTCAAAAGATTATTGCAGATAATTTCACCAATTTTCTTAGAAGTGTCTGTTCCTGCTGGAATTTCAATACATGTTGGCTCTAATACAAAGTCATCTGCTGTTTCCCCTGGGTCAACCATTAGATATAAGTAATAGTCTTCTGTGGTTTTCGCTGTTTCTTCTGCAAATGCTGTTGTGTGGACGTTCATTGTAGCCATAAGAACGACAAGCATTAGTGCCATTACTTTTGTTGCTTTTTGTTTCATAATTTTCTCTCCTTTTTACATGAGAGCAATCAGAGAAATACGCAAACTATTAGTGCGCACAAAAAATACCGCATTCTCCAATTACCCAAGAATCGTATCATACTAATACATGGCAAGTATTCTGACTTATGCATCTTCCTACAAAGCACCTTCCCATTATACGTAAAGTTAACAGTGGTTTACGCTTCTTCGTCCGCATTTACAGTTGTGGCTGCAGTCCTGGAATTTCACCAGGTTCCAGTTTAACGCTGTTATAAGCGACCATGTATCATTATTATATGTACTTGTACAAGTAACATATGAATTGTAACATATTTTTTTCATAAACGCTACCCAAACTTTTGATATCACTATGAAAAACTTGTACTGTATTCCAGTGGACTTTTCTTTCTACCCAATAAAGTTCAAGATTTCGTATGGTTTATCCACGATGATTTTAGCACCATGTTCCCTTAAGAATGCTTCTTCTCGAAATCCCCATTTTACTATAATGGATTGCAATCCAGCATTCGCTGCGGTCTGAATATCAACGTCTGAATCCCCGATATAGACTGCCTGTTCTTTCTTAACCTGTAGTTTGTTCAACACTTCTTCCACACTGTCCGGATATGGTTTTCTGCGGATTCCTTCCCGTTCACCGACTACAAAGTCAAACATACCTGGAAAATAATCTTTACAAAGAGACTGGACAGCAAAATCTGCTTTATTGGACACAACTGCTGTTAAACAGCCTTTTGCTCTTAGGGTTGTAAGAAGTTCCATAATTCCATCATATGGACTGGTATTGTCTGCACAGTGTATTGCATAATGTTCTTTAAAGGTTTGCAATACTTGTTCTATGGTTTCTTGGCTTGTTCCAGATGGAACTGCTCGTTCAATTAATTTTTTGATACCGTTACCAACAAATTTTCTAACTTCTTCAATGGTTCTTGTCGGCAAATTGTGTGCCGCTAGTGCATAGTTAGTGCTATTGCAAAGATCTTCAAGGGTGTTTAAAATGGTTCCATCTAAGTCAAATATAAGTAATTTATAATTCATAATGTATTATCCTTTCATTTTCCTTTTGTTAATCTTTTTCTTTCGCTATACATTATATTACTGCATATTTGCTTTTTCAATATATATGCTGCTCTATTCTGTTTTGGAATTTTTCCCTATTTTAAATGATATTCCTATCCACTAAAAAACCTCCAAAGCAGCTTTTAGTTATATACCATAACTGCTTTAGAGGTGTCATATCACTGTACACAGCCCTTACATTTACTATTGGGAATGAATATATTATGAAAAGTAGTTTTATAGTTGTATTAGTTTATTGTTCTATTTACTGTAACTGGTCAAGGATTACATCAACTTCTAATCCGTGTACCATACATGCTTCTGCTAATGTTTCCATCTGAGAAGATGGACAGCCTAAGCAGTGCATACCTGCTGCCATTAAAACTTCAGCATTTTCTGGGTGAGATTTTAAGATTTCACCGATTGTCCAGTCTGCTGATACGCCTTCGTTTGCAGCTGCAGCTTCTTCTGCTTCTTTGAAGAACATTTTCATGTCTTCTTCAACAGTTGAGATTCCGCCAATACCGAAGTTGTCGATTAACACCTTTGCTACTCCTGGAGATAAGAATCCTGGAAGTGTTGGTCCTAAGTGGATTTCTTTTACGCCAAGGTATAATAAGGATAATAATACGATAACTGCTTTTTGCTCATACCAGGCAATGTTGTAGATGATTGGTAACTCATTAATATCATTTAATTCAAAGATTTCTTTTAATTTTAATGCGATTAATGCTAAGGAGTAAGAATCGTTACATTGTCCTGCATCAAGCACTCTTGGAATACCACCAATATCACCTAAGTTTAATTTGTTGTATTTGTATTTTGCACAGCCTGCTGTTAAGATAACAGTATCCTGTGGAAGTGCTTTCGCGAAATCTGTATAGTAATTTCTAGCTTTTGATCTGCCGTCACATCCAGCCATAACTACGAATTTCTTAATTGCACCAGTTTTCACTGCATCTACTACAGCATCTGCTAACGCAAATACCTGTTCATGAGCAAAACCACCAATGATTTCACCTGTTTCGATTTCTGTTGGAGCAGCGCATTTTTTAGCTAATTCAATAATTTCAGAAAAGTCTTTCTTAGAACCTGCTTCTCCTTCAATGTGTTTGCATCCTGCATAACCAGCAGCCCCTGTTGTAAACATTCTGTCTTTGTAAGAATCCTTTGGAGGAACGATACAGTTTGTTGTCATAAGAATTGGTCCGTTGAAGGATTCGAATTCTTCTTTCTGTTTCCACCAGGCATTACCATAGTTACCTACTAAATGGCTGTATTTCTTAAGTTGTGGATAGTAGTGCGCTGGTAACATCTCGGAGTGAGTATACACGTCTACTCCTGTACCTTCTGTCTGAATTAATAACTGCTCAATATCTGCAAGGTCGTGACCAGATACTAAGATACCAGGTTTTTTACCTGCACCGATGTTAACCTTAGTGATTTCTGGATTACCGTAAGTTGTTGTATTGGCTGTATCAAGTAATGCCATACCATCAACACCAAATTTACCTGTTTCCATTGTTAATGCAACTAAATCATCAGCTGTCATAGAATCATCTAATAACTTAGCTAGGGCAGACTGCATAAATGTGTCGATTTCTTCGTTGTCATAACCTAATGCATTGGCATGTTTAGAGTAAGCAGATAAACCTTTTAAACCATAAGTGATTAACTCTCTTAAAGAACGGATATCTTCGTTTTCAGTTGCCAATACACCAACTTCTTTCGACTCTGCTTTTGCTTTTAACATAGCATTTACTTCAGAACCAGAGTTATTACCTGTAACAATCTTTTTAAGAGTTGCTAAGAAACCTGATTTTTTATCTTCTTCGATATCCCATGTAGCAGCTTCCGATAAGTTTGTTTTATCTGTTAACTGTTCCATTAAATCATTTTTCATGGCTAAAGTTTCTTTTACTCTTGCATAGAATACATCATCATCAAAGTTTGCATTTGTGATTGTTGTAAACAAGTTTAATGTTACGTAGTGGTTTACATCTTTGGAAATTGTTTTTCCTTCTTGACGTAATCTTGTAGTTACCTCAGATAAACCTTTTGTTACATATATCAATAAGTCTTGCATATTTGCTAAGTCAGCGCTTTTTCCACAAACACCTACTTTTGTACAGCCTTTATTTCCTGCTGTTTCTTGGCATTGATAGCAAAACATGTTATTTGTCATATTTTCGCTCATTTATGATTTCTCCTTTTTATTTAAATGATGTTGTTTGTTGCTTCGCAACTTATGTGCTTATCATACAGGATAGAGCGAAAAGATTCCGTAACATATGTTACAAACAATCAGCCAATGCATCTTCATCTGATAGAATGATATGCTTTCCCTTGATTTCGATTAGCCCTTCCTTCTGCATATTACTTAGTTCCCGACTAAGAGACGGTCTTGTAGTATTTAAAAAATCTGCCATTTCTTCTCTTGTCAGTGTCATTTTCACGATACCATCTACTTCCTCGCAATTAGTAATATAACGGACTATCCTTTGCCGTAAAGACCCACTATTAAGTACCTGTATTTTGGTATTCAGTGTAAATGCTTTTCTCGCAAACATAGTAAGCAGATTTTTTGTTATCTTATAATATGCCAAATGTACTTCGTTCTCAGGCAAGTTAAAAATCTGTGAATCCAATGTCATAACAAGACTTTCCCTTTTGGCTATGGCATTTAAGTCATATCTTGGTTTCTGCATATACAAATACACTTCGCCAAATATATCACCACTATCCACAATATCTGCTATTGGCAAGACTTTTCCAGACATAGTATCACGATATACGGAAATGTACCCATCTACCAGCAAAAATAGTTTTGTGGGCTTTTGCGTTTCTCGAAAAACAAACTCATTTTTTCTGTATTTTTTCATCTGAATATTAGCTTTTGATACAAAGTACATAAACTCCTCATCTGTAAGCTCTTTGCAGATAAATGTATTTTTAAGCATCTGAATATAATCCTGCATAAATACCTCCAAATTCTCATTTCTGTGCTATTATACCATACTCTAGGATATTTCAGTATTTTTTATAAAACTAGTTTACAATTTTATTCTTTTTTCCTTTTTATATTGGTGTAATACAAAATAGCAGCTTAAATGACTGGTTGCTTCAAAATTTATTTAAAGGAGATTGATTATTATGAGTACAAAAGGAATCGATGTTTCAACTTATCAAGGACAGCCTGACTGGGCAAAAGTAAAGGCAAGTGGAGTGGATTTTGCTTTCATCCGTGCTGGTTACGGAAAAAACAACATTGACCAGAGATGTTCTTACAACGGAACTAACACAAAAGCCAATGGAGTAACACCTCATTTTTACTGGTTCTCTTATGCTTACAGCCGCGATATGGTTGTAAATGAAGCAAATTACATAATTGCCGAAGCAAAGAAATACACAAGCAATTGTATGTTAGCATGGGATTTTGAATATGATTCCATGGATTACGCCAAAAAGAAAGGGGTAACCGTATCCAAATCCACTTTAACAAACTGGGCTGTTGCTTTCTGCCAAACTGTAAAAGCAGCAGGTTTCACACCAGTTGTCTATGCAAATGAAGATTATGTAAGAAATTACATTGATATCGATTCCGTAATCAGCCAGACTGGTGCAAAATTATGGTTTGCAAGATATTCCAGTACAATCGGTAATTATGGTTCTAACGCTTATATCTGGCAGCACTCTTCTACCGGTTCTGTTCCAGGAATCAGCGGAAATGTGGATATGAACATTGGCTATTTTGATGGTGGTTCTAATCCTGCCTACACATTAAATGCATTTGTTCGTGAAGTTCAGGCTGCATGTGGAGCATCTGTAGATGGTATTGCAGGTACAGAAACCTTATCCAAAACTGTTACAGTATCTGCCACAGTTAACAACAGACATGCTGTTGTTGCCCCACTTCAAAAACGTTTGAATGCATTAGGGTATAATTGCGGAACGGCTGATGGCATTGCAGGAAGCAAATTTACTGCTGCTGTAAACAGTTATCAGAAGAATGTACTTGGTTACAGTACATTAGATGGAGAAATCACTGCCAAAGGCAAGATGTGGAAATCACTGCTTGGAATGCTTTAATCTTAATCTTTCTTATTTCTAAACTCCTTAAGCTCCCTCAAAACGAGGGAGCTGTTTTTTACTTCTTATTGGAATCATGTAAAAGCTTGTACAAATTATTAATCTGCTTGTTCATGTTCATCAGTACAGCATATTTATCTGTCAAATCAGATAACAATGTCTGGTACTCTCTCTCTCGTTCTTCCTGTCTTTCATCTAATTTGTCGTTTTTTTTAATGGTATACAAAAGCAGAAATACAAATAGAACCGTCCAGATTCCTTGGGACTGAGTGACTGACAACAAAACATCCTCCATCCTATCACCTCCTTCTTTATTTTGTAATGTAATAAGACAAAGTCTTTCATTTTAGCAACTTATTTTTT
>CALFNR010000135.1:0-12061 GCA_937903005.1 uncultured Lachnoclostridium sp.
AAGACGCTGCCCAGAGATTTCTACTAATGCTCTTGCATTAACAGTAAATGCAAGGTTAGTTGGTGTTGCATTTGGCAAGACCATTCTCGCATCTTCTTTCAAAACCCCTCGGTTGAGAAGTGTGATATACGCATCTCTTATATCTTCAAGTGCTTCTGTACAGTCTGTGTCTCTCCATCCGTTCGGAGTTACAAATTCGCAATTAGACATATCACAGTATCTTTGCGACTGCACACTATATGATGCATGTCTATGTCTCGTAAGCTGTGCCAGCAAAGCACGCGAAACGCCTTCAATCATAAAGGTAAACGAAACATGCTCGTAAACGCTCATATGGCCGCTTTTTGCACAGCCTTTTGCAACTTTATATGAATCTGTGGGGGTGGAGTTATAGCACACACATGCACATTTTTCTACGATGTCAAGAGGCGTTTGCCCCTCGACACCTCGTGTGTACGCAATTAGTTTAACCTGCATTAGTTACTATCTCCGTTCGTAACCACGGTATCTGCACCCTGTACGGTGATCCAACCATGTTTTTTTCTGGCTTCTGCTTCTTTCATGCGAATCAGGCCGTCGGTAATTGACGCTGCGACTGTTCTGTTCGCAGATGCTTCTGCTTCAGCTTTAGTCTTTTCGATCTCAGCAGCGTTCTGTGCTTCCAGCAGTTTCGTTGCATTTTCTACTTTAATCTTTTCCTGTTCAGCTTGAGCCTGCTGAGTTTGCTGCTGTGCTTGCACACGAGCATCAATGGACTTTTGCAGAGACTTAGACGGATGGACATCAATAATAGAAGCATCCATTACTTCGATGCCATACTCTGAACCAAACTTACTATTCAGATACTTTGTGATTTCGTCGTTGATCTTTGAACGGTCTCCAGAGTAAATATCCATCATACTATAGTTGGTCGTAACTTCGGAAATTTTCGACTTAAGAACTGCCTTTACTCGCTGATTTACAATGTCTTCGCCGTCCATGCCTTTGAACTTTTTGTAAGTGTCTGTGACAGTGTCCGGTTTAAAACGATACGACATCTGGAATGAGATTGCCAAACTTGCATTATCAGAAGTAGCAACTTTAAAAGACTCATCTTCTTTGCTGCCGCCACGAGAATCTTTGCTCATAATGAGCTGTTCGTTGCCAACGGTAAATTCCTTTACGTGCTCAAACGGTGATACAAAATGGTATCCCTGTTCCAGAACCTTGTCCTGTACACCGCCTGACATAGAGTACACAACGCCGACTTTACCTGTATCAACTCGTACAAAATGCTTGATACCATAGATGCCGCCAATCACTGCGACAGCAATACACAACGGAATGATTAGTTTTTTCAAGAATCAGAGTCTCCTTTTTCTCTCTTTTGTTTTTCTTCTTCAAAGTCGAGCTGGTCTCTTTTTACAGAGAAGATTACTTTGCTGCTCAGTTTGATTGCCACCAAAAGAGCAAAAAAGATAGCCAGACAGATGATAATGAATACTACTGCGATCTAAACCACCTCGTACAAAATAATAAGCAATCACAAATGACTTGCTTGATATGGTGCAGATGAAGGGACTTGAACCCTCACGTTTTAAACACAAGAATCTAAATCTTGCACGTCTGCCTGTTCCGTCACATCTGCAAACGACTTATATTATATATTTTGTCGTGTGAATCAATCACAACTATATCACCAATGCCTATCGGAATATCCGATTTGCCATCTACCCAGATCCGTAGCTCTCCAAACGGAGTGTAAAACAATCTATGCTTGTTAAAAGCCTGCATACACCAATCAGGAACACGAGGATTACCGTTATTATCTACCAAATACCCTTGATATACAAATTTGTATTCGCTCAATCAATATCCCCCCAGAACGACAAATTTCTTTTCTTTTCTTCTATTTTCTGTATATATTCTTTCGATACACTACTGAATGTCAACAACCATACTCTATTGGCTCTCGTTACATCATATGATTCATCGTGGATAATTTCAGATAACTTCAATGATTTGAATACGCGATGCTTTACATATTCTACCTCGATAAAAAATCGAGCTTCATGTTCTAACATAGCATTTGCTGGCAGCCATTTTGTATAAGTGCCAGCAGGGTATTCTGTTTTGTTGATTTGAGAACATTCGTTGTCGGTTTGGTATTGTACATGATCTTCTACTTCCAAACCGTTTACAATTCCAAATCTTCTTCTGAATGGTTCGGCAACATACAGAATTTCTTTTTTTGTAGGAAGATTATCATACTGGTAATCGCCGCTATAATCCGTACCAATTATTACTCTTCTTGATCCGGTGATGAACTTCCGAATCATTTTAGATGAAAAACAAATAAATCTCATATGCTATTCAATGTTAAATCTCTGTGTGCAGAGAAGGTTTCGCCTAGGATGAAAATCCTAGGCGAAAAAGAGAAATGAAGAACGTCATGCCCAAACGCTCACGTGGTATCCGTGCAAGGACTCGAACCCTGATTTCGCACTAATCTGGTGCTCAGTACCGGGCATAAACCGGTTGTTTTACCATTAAACTACACGGACATAGTATATAAAAGCATTGACTACGACCCAGCTTTGAGGAAAATCTGTCACGCTACTAGACCAAAACCATCAATCAAAGATTTTAAAAAACTTTTGGAAACACACGCTATTATTTTTTGTGTTCTATTTGTCTTTGAATTTTGTTGTTTGAACGTTGGTAAATAAAAGCTTTAATGCATAATCTTTAGCATTTAATCTTTGGGATTTGAGCTTTTCGTTAAACCACAATTCTTGTATATCAATTTCGTGTTTTATATTAGGGCACACATAATTGACAATTATTGTAACGTTTTGATTTTTCGGGCCGCAGTCAAGTGCTGTAACCGTTAATACTTGATGGTAATTGTAGTCAAAGCATTTGAAGTAGATAATGCAGAATCTACTTCCGCAAAGAAGGCATCACAGTATTCTTGCAGACTATTCATAATTGATGCAACCTTGATTGGATCAATTAAAACAAATTCATGTGTATCGAGATAATCCTTCTTTAATGCTGCAATAGCGTCTGTTTCAAACTTGCTTTCTGATGAACCGAACAGAGAGCGAATGTACGCTTCGCACTTATTCTGTAAATTCTCTCCCGAATTTTTTTCAAGCTCATAATGTGCCCTTTCGTATTCGGCAGTAAGCTCATCAAGATAATTTTTCCACAACTTGATGCCGTTGTTCTTTTCATCAATGGCTTCTGCAACAGTCATAGTCTTGCCAGCAACCGTTACTTCTATAGTAGCATTTGATAGTACAATGGCTCTTTTAATAGCAGAGCGGCGGTTAATCAGATCCTTGATTTTTTGATCTGCTGCTTTTGCATTCTTTGCATAGTCTTCCTTAGACATTCCTTCGATTTGCTCAGCCGACTTATTTGCAGCAACCATAAAACTAGCACTGTCAATTGTTCTGCGGATTCTATCATCCAGAATTTTCAGCTCACAAAGAGCTTTATGAATATTCATAGTTTCTTCAGTCATAGTATTTCCTTTCTGATAACTTAGTCTGGCAAACTGTTTAACGGAAACCTACTACCTTTAGGTGGTGGGTAGTTCACTAGAGGAGTCCCACCGAAGCACTGATGCTCCGGTGGGGAAAACGGGGGGATAGAAAAAATGAAAAAATGAATCAAGTGGTGGAGAGGGTGGGATTCGAACCCACGCGCCCTTTCGGACAAACGGTTTTCAAGACCGCCTCGTTATGACCACTTCGATACCTCTCCGTATCCCGCTGGAAGCGGGATGGTGAAATAGAAGAAAATGCATTAGCACCAAAGTGCCGTGGTGTTTCCGGTGAGACTCGAACTCACAAACCTCTATCGAGGATACGGTGTTTGAGACCGCTGCGTTTGCCATTTTCGCCACAGAAACATGTTCGATATACCACGCTTTGACGCGCGTGGTATATCATGATTGAATCAAGGAGCAATCTACATTTGTAATACGAATGTATTTGTCCAGCGTTGACAGCACTGGAGTGGTGTGTCATGCGGGACTCGAACCCGCGACCCCTTGATTAAAAGTCAAGTGCTCTACCAACTGAGCTAATGACACATATGGAGCACCGAAAGAGAATCGAACTCTTAACCTGTTGATTACAAGGCAACTGCTCTACCTATTGAGCTATCGGTGCATATAGCGGTCTGTTAAGGCTACTATATTGTTAAAAATCTGCAAACATAAACAAAGGATGATATGTAACTGGTTTTGGTTTTGAGCCAAGGTCTCAACTAACAGCATTGAACCACCAGCTTATGACGATCTCTTATTTGAAACAAATAAGTTATTCGGCTTGATCGCCAAAGCCGTAGGATTTTTAAACCCGAAGAAAGGAGATGCTGTGCAGAAGCACTGGTACGGCGAACGGGATTTGAACCCGTAAGCTTTTCAGCAGCGGATTTTAAGTCCGCGATGTTTACCGATTTCATCACCGCCGCATATTCCTTAACTGTATATATCATACCATCTTCGGCATTGATTGTCAATAGTCTTGATGAAAAAATATTAAAAGTATTTTGTACTTCTCTATCATGCATGTACATGATAGAGAAGTATCTATTCAGACTTTACCACAACGACTACTGGTTGATAATAAAACCTTGCTTTTAGTCTTGTAAATCAAAAATCTGTTTGTTCTCCAAGTACATCATCGTATAATACATCGAGCACTTGCGGCAAACGATATATAATCAGGGATGTCAAAACGTCTGCGGTATCTCGACTATCGGTCAGATTCAATACCTCATCGCGGACAAGTTCCGCCACATTGAGCAAGCACTGCTCGACAATTTCAGAATCGTCTTGAACCTCTTCGTTAACTTCAAAAAAATCTGCCATAAGTTATCCTTTCCTAGTATATTGGCCCAAATACCAATATCCAGATCTATTTTTGTACACATTATCTGCGTATATAATATCGCTTTTATTGATTGGCTGCTCATTATAATCATTGGCTCTTATGGTCATTCGGCCATGCTTACCAGAGCCGATGGATTGTGTTTCGATGGCGTATGCCCAAGGGCGGTTATCGGTTTTGCTTATCAGCTTTCGCACATCTAAAATAACGAGCAGTCTGCGATCTTCTTCTCTATTCGTCTGCGTGCTGATGTATCCCAGCACATCATTTTGATTTTGGATCTTAACTTTCAAGTCTACGTCTGTTAAATGCGCTCTTTTGATAACGTCTTCTGCGTCATGAATGACCGCCAAACAATCCTGAATCGTATAAGTTTTTAAGACATTTCCTTTTTTGCCAATGTTCGTGGAATACTTTTTAACGCTTTCTGCCCAATAAGCACGTGTCATTGCCGATTCTCGAACACTGCTTTTCCGACCGTAATCAAAATACTCTACCATGTCTATAATCAAAGATACTTCTCTTTGATTGCCAAATCTTTCAAAGTAATCTATTTTACATAGCAATTTCGTTACTGTCGGTGTAATTTTCTGAGGCCGTAACTCTATCAGCAAATCGGACAGATAATCATATTGATTGTTTCTTGCTGATGCCAATACAAGTCCTGCTTGTTTGTTAAATCCCTTTATAGAAGATAACGGTTTATAAATAGACCTATTCTCTGCATCAATTGCAATCTGCGAGTTATCCTGACCGAATCTGAATGGTGGGAACTTGATTCTATAATAAGATTCGGCTTCACCCTGCGCTGCTTGTACCTTTTCTTTTTTGCCAGCATCCGTCATCAACCTGATATACACACCATAAAATTCTGTCGGATAATGGCTTTTTAAATACGCACAATACAAACTATCTAACGCCACACAGTACGCATGACTTGCATTAAATCCATAGCCAGAGTTATCTTCTACGATTTGCCAAACCTTGTCGGCTACACTGCGAGCAGCGTCCGGTGACATAGATTCTTTTTTCGTCAAGGATCGAGCGAAGCCTCGCGTGAATTGCTCTTTCAACACCAAGACTTTTTCTACTCGCTTTTTGGAAATGTTTTTGATAGCAGCATAACACTCTGACATCACAATACCCGCATAGTTCAATGTACGCATGATATGTTCCTGATACAAAACAAAAGAATTTGGCATCCATTTTGTTTGAATCAATTTGTCAAACGATGGAATGTCATATGAGAAAGGTTCCCGTGATTCGAACTTTTTGTACATTGACTTAAAGCCCGGCCTGATTGCGGCCACAAAAGCACACAACTCTGCAATATTTGTTGGCTTGAATTTTGCTACTCTTCCAGCAGTACCCGGCTGCTCTACCTGATTAACACCCATGGTACATGCGGTAGCATACACGTTCCATGTTTTGTCAGTCGGAGTGCATGTTTGCAATAACTCGTCAACTGATAATCTGGGTTTACCAATTTCTTTAAAGACCTGATCTATCAAGTCAACAACGACTACCTTCAAAAGGTCGTTCTTGAGGAATCTATTGTCCTCTGCCCAGTGACCATCCATCAAGCAGCACATTTTATCTTTGATACGAACAAGACCAATCTCTTCTTCGATGCTGCCTTGATACAATAAATACGCGCTCGGAGCGATGCTCCATGAAACTACAGTTTTATTGTATTTTTCGCTCTCTTTTACGAGATTTATATATGCATTATCTACAAAATCATAGATAGATATATTGTCTTTTTCGTCATCATCACTATACTTCAAAGCACGATCATACTTCTTTAATTGTTCTGATACTGCGTTTGCTGTTTCAAACGGAATATCGCACGCTTTTGCGAACAACTTCCACGATGCAGACGTTTTCATGGTGCCCAGAGCAATCATCGGATAAGCATGGTCATCACCTAAGATTTCTTTTTGTGCCTGAGCGAACGGTTCAATTGTGCCAAGGTTGAAATCTATATCCGGCAAGCTGCCAGTCTCCAAGATTCGAGTAGCCGACATAAATCTTTCGGGATACATCTCAACGTGAGCAGTAATACGATCAACCTCGGTGAACCCCAGCAGACGATTTGTAATAAATGAAACCGCGCTACCTCGTCCGGTTGATGTGATGACACCACCAAGCTCTTTGCCTCTCTTGATAATGTAGTAATTCAAGATAAAGTAATCTGCCATGTGAGACTCTACCACAATATCAATCTCTCTTTTGATTTCCTTTTCGTATGTAGAATACATATTGAAAGGAACTTGCTTTTTATAGTCATCCCAACACGCCCATACAAGCCGTTGATATTCTGCATCCTTTTGTTTCTGTGTCCAATCAGGATATAGTGTCGGCAGTTTGATCTCTTGATTGAAAATATCGCTGCAATAATCTTCTACTTGCAAGAAGATGTTGGTATTATCAAGAGCTTCCATGATTTCGTCATACGATAATACGCCTTGTTTGACAAAGCGTCTGTACACAGTATCGCCATCTGGATAATCTAAATACCAGCCCTCTTCATCTGGATATTCGATCTCTTTGGAATACAAGAAATCTGTACGCTCTTGTGCATCCTCTGTACGAATATAGTGTGAATCGCAGCCGTATATCAAAGGAATCTTATATTTACTGTGCATCTTTTTGATGCGATTATTCAAATCACGTTGAGATTCTGTGTTATGTGCCTGCACTTCCAAATAGAAATGCTCTCCGAAATGCTCATATAGCATCAACATGATTTCTTCTGCGTCATCATATTTCCAACCAGCTATACAAGCAGAGGTAATGATAACGTTTTTCGGATCGAACGATAACAGCAGCTCTAAGTCTACTCTAGACCTATAGTAGAAACCACTGCGACTTGCTTCGGATAAAATCTTGTTCATCTGTCTGCGTCCCGCTTCGTTCAACGCAGCGATAATAATGTGACAGTTTGTGTTATCTGCCAAATCTGGGTCTCGATCTTTTACCCAGTATGCTTCTGCAACCTGTACAAACTTCAATCCATATTGTTTTGCCAGATTATAACACTCAATGTATCTGCCCTGATACCCATGTTCACAAGACGATAAGATGCTATGTCCCAATTCTTGCGCACGTAAAGCATACTGTTCATTAGTAGCAACACTATCTGCTATCAATGGGTTTGTATGCTGGGTGTGTCTATGATAATTCTGATAAACTATCAAATTTTTTCCTCTTAAATTGGTCTATCTTCTAGCTGTGGGACAGGTATTGTATCTTCTTCTCTATCATGTTGCTCTGTATCCCAACCATATTGGAAGTACAAGTCCTCATAATCAGTAAAGAATCTGCGAGAAGGTTTATCATAAAAGAATTCAATAGACTGTCCTTCGTATCCACGCATACGATCTTTCAGGATGTCGCAAACAACATCCCCTTCCAGAATTCTTTTCTTCTTGCTTATCGGTTCACGATCTGATGCTTGGACACGGTACAGACTGAGAATACGATGAGCCAAGTCAATCATACCTCCAGCACCCTGTACATCCATTTTTGTAAGCCGACGGATCGTTTCTATTTTGTGTGGATGTACAACCAGAATAGGAGCAACCTGAAACTTGACAGCGAATGAAATCAACTGTCTGACAAAGTTTTCCTGATTATCCCAACGATCCTTTTCCCTGCTGCCCATAGCTAGAGATGTTAAATTGTCAATGATAAAAAGTTTGCATCCATATTTTCGCGCGGCCGCTTCCATGGTATCCAGCATGTCCTGCGGCGAATGACTCTGACCATCTTTGTAAATAAACAGTCGTTCGGCACACCATTTATCAATGTCTTTTTGCACGGTTGGATTTACTTTGAAGTATTCAATATTGCCAGCCATGTATTTGTTGACATGATACCTTCCTGCTAAGATATGGTTTAACCATGTCTTTTGCTGGAACGCTGGCAGCTCTCCGGAATACTGGAAAACATTACAGCCCTGCTCTAAAGAATTGCAAACAAGCTGCGACAAAAAAGACGATTTACCAGAACCATTGATACCGGTTACAATTGTCAGTGTGCCGTAAAACAATTTGAATAATGCTTTATCCAGCTCTTTGAAGCCGGTTTGAATGCCATCCATATCAGCTAAATCAATCGCTTGAATATCTGCAAAATCAATGACGGTATCAATTGGATTTTCTTTTGCGTTCAAGATGACATTCAAAACTTGTTCTTTGCTGCCGTAATATAGCAGTTCATTCAAGTCCTTAATCGGTTGATCTTGAATATTCATAGGAAGTTCGACGAATCGTGTACGCCAAGTACCAAGTCGCGTTGAAACTTCCTTTCTCATTTTGTTGCCTGCTTCGTCATTGTCAGAACACAAAATAACAGAATCGAATTGTTCTAGCCAATCCCAATTTTCTTCGAGCCAATGATAATTGTTAGCTCCGAGTGGTACAGAAACCGCGTTTAAATAACCAGACTCAATAGCCGCAGCACAATCAAGCTCTCCTTCTGTAATAAGAAGAGGCATTGTCGTGTTTACTCGGTTCATGTTGAACAGCAATGGTGTCGTGTCCGCGCCTTTTTGACACCAGTTTTTATCGTCACCTTTTGATTTATCTACTCTATGAGAAGGTCTGTATTTAACCATTGTCAACACATCATTTGTATCATAATAGTTAAATACGCAATTCTCTTCTTTGTCTTGCCGGATGTCCAAGTAGTCAACGGTTTTTTGCGAGATCTTTCGTTTTTCAAGATATGCATAAACTTTTGTCTTGTCACCTAATGGTTCCGGTTTAGGATACCGATATGCCCTTTTTGTTTTTACACCTTGCTCTCCAAAGTTGTATCGGATTCGTGCGTGGTCAAACAAAAATTGTACAGCTTCCAGAAACGTACGTCCTGTGCTCATATATGCTTCAATTACATCTACGGTTTTGCCGCAGCCGAAGCAGTGCATATAATATCCTTTTTTATCGTAGATAAATGACGGTGTATCCTCTGCGTGAAAAGGACACAACCCCTTTAGATTGCGGGAGTCAAACTTCTCTACTCCAAGAATTTCCGCAATCAACAGGGCATTTTTATCTCCGAGTTTTGTTTTTGCTCGTAAGATCGTCTTCTTGTCTACGATCAATTGGCTTATCCGTCCTTTTTAAAATCTATAGATCTGGGACAATATTTTCTCATACTACAAAGTTCGTTACAAAAAAAATCTTGTTTTTTAAATTCTTCAAGCTCTTTATTTTTTTTGTCGTATTCGAGTTTGATTTTGTCATCCCAAGCCATTTCCATAAAAATTTGTCCGACTGTATCTGTAAACCAATCAATAGCTTCCTGAAGATCTAATTCATTAAAATCAATTTCGACTATGCTTCCTACACGAAACATATTAAACACCAGTTTTGAAGGGTATTTCCCGAACTGTTCTTTGACGGCGAGAGAATACAGATATAATTGTCGGGCATATTCTTTTTGTTCTCTTTTTGATGTGAACTTTGATTTAGACTTATGATCCACGATGATAATCTCTTGCGTGTTTTTGTTGCGCAACACCATGTCAATAAACCCGATGAACGATATGCCATCTATTTCCAATTTTACTTTTATCTCAGCACCTACCAGTTCAATATCTTCTGGTAGATCTACAAAAGATTCCAGTGCGTTAAGACCGGCTTCGTAATATTTTTTGTTCAAATCCGTCCAACGATTTTTTGGAAACGCAAGAGTGATTTGACTGCGATATTTATCATCGTACTCTTCACAGACATCAAAAAAATCCATTGTCCCGCGATAGAAACGCTCGTATAAAGAGTGCATGAATATTCCCCATTGCGCAAACGCATTTTCTGCGCGAGGTAACTCAGGATCTTGCAAGTATCTTAACCAAAAACAGCGAGGACAATTATTAAAACTATTCACACTGGAAAAAGAGAAACGGAACTTTCTGAGAAAATCTTCGTGGTTTTCATCCTTCTTAGGAAGAATCACCACGGAGCATCATCTTCAGAGGATGAAATGATTTCCGCTTTAGAAATAATCACACTCCAAAATGCCTGTTTCTTTTCTTTGTCGTACCTATTTGTTGTTTTGGTCGTTGCTTTGATAGCCAGCGGTTTGTGATTGTTGTTATCAGCATCAAACGGAGCTGTCAACACACTCTTTGCTTCTCCTACAACAAGTGCTCTAGGAACAAATAAGTCCTGCTCATACTTGCCGTCTTTATTCTTCGATGATGAAGAAAATCTCGCGTAGGTTTTGTCACCATCGGTTTCTACTTTCCATACTGACAGATATGTATCGTTAGACCATAATGCCATTTAATTATCTTCTCCCTTTAAATTTTTCAGATCGGTCAGAACTTGATTGCAAATCTCCACTGTCTGAATTGTGTTTTGATTGCGATCTCCATTATTGTGTTTGCGCACAACATTAAAGATCGTCTCTCGCGCAACTCCAGACTGATTCAACTTGCGGCACAGATCCGTGATCTCCTTACGCTTTGCTTTTAATTCCGGAGATACAGTCTCATCAAGTGCTGCCTGCGCAGCCTTTCTTTTTTTAGCTACCATACCGGGCATATTATCTTCGCCCTCATACATTCTGAGAGCAATTCCATGATACCCGCAAGATTTGGCGAAGCAACGCTGCATACACTTGTTGGCTTCCATGACATTGACTTTATCTTCTGGAATAGCTTTCATCTTAAAATCCATCACAGGTAATAATGCCGTGTATGTATTTCCAAGAGCGGTTGTGGACACCACTGTCCAAGCACCGTGCCCCGGAGCATCAAACCAAAATCTTCCGTTCTCGTCCTTGTGAACTTCAAACGTGGCATTAGGATCCGCTTTCTTCAACTCTGCCCATGCAGTAGCCCAAGAGATATAATCCAGCCCATTTTTCTTTTTGATTCGATCAGAAAGGTCGGTGTTGTACAGTTTTAAAAATTCTTGTTGTGTGATTGTGATTCCTCCATCACAAGAAATTTAGCCTTCAGAGAAGGTTAGATTATTATTATGGCAGAACAGGCAGGGATCGAACCTACGATGCTGGAGTCAAAGTCCAGTGCCTTACCGCTTGGCTACTGTTCCATACATTATAATGTTAAAAGTCTGTATAAACTCTATTATCCACCAGCTCTATAAGAGCCAGTGGACAACAGATTGCAGATGTAGCGTAAGGCGACATAACCTATACAA
>CALFNR010000136.1:0-19052 GCA_937903005.1 uncultured Lachnoclostridium sp.
ACCTCCACCGACTGCGAGAATCACATCCGCACCATAGCTACGGCACGCTTCTACACCTTTCTCAACTAATTCAATTGTTGGATTGGCCTTAACTCCACTATATTCACAATAATCAATCTTTTTTTCTTCTAATTGCCTAATTATCTGTAGATATATACCATTTACTTTTATACTATTTTCCCCATATACAAGTAATACTTTACTTCCAAGTTTACATATTTCTTCTGGAAGATATTGAACTACGCTTTCTCCAAAATATACTTTACAGGGATTCTGACTAATGTAATTTTTCATGCTCACCTCTAAGTAGTTTACTTTTTTCATATATTGCAGTACCTTTTTTATATACTCCTTACTAATAACTGGCCAATCAAAAGGGATTTCTCTTAAATACCCTAAAGTTTGCTCGTAATAATATTCCTTTTTATGTTTTCTCCTGGCAGATAAATAAAATCCTGCTAATGCCTCTCTATCCAGTCCAAATTTACTTACTTCGTTTAGATAACTAATAAAGTCCTTATATTCTTTTATTTGAACCGAATATCCTAACTCAGACAAATGGCAAGCTAGCTCTGCATATGTAATGGTATTATAATTGTAAAATAAATATATTCCCTCTTTTTCAGCTTTCAAAGTATAATTTAATGCTTTTGCACACTCATCTACTGGTAGAAATTCGATTTCCTTCTTTAACATAGAAGAAGGTAAATACCCTGATTGAATTATCGTTTTTAATTTAGCATATAATGAGTTGTCTTCTATATTCAATTGAAAACCACCATCAATATATCGTCCCGCTAAAGAGCCTACTCGTATGATTGAACTTCGCAATCCTTTCTCTTTGCACTCTATTATCATTTCCTCAGCTTTAATTTTACTTTTTGCATATTCATCTGATAAATTTGGTTCACGATATTCGCACTTTCCGTCAGGACTCATTCTTTCAATGACAGCAATGCTTGATATATAAAGCAAGTAAGCATTAGCTTCCTGACAAAACTCTACTACCTTACTTGTCCCAAGTACATTGACTTGATAAAAATCATTCTTCTTTCCAAAGTGCTTGACAACTGCACCGCAATGAATTACTTTGGATGCCACTTTTTCCAGATTATAATAATCCTCATCCGACATGCCAAAGTGCTCTTTGCATAAATCTCCAACTACGACCTTTACCTGGCTGCTTATTGCCTCATCAAAGGAATGATCAAAATATTGATGGAAAATATTTAACAGCTTTTTCTGAGCTCTTTCAATATTTTTCTCTCTTACAATGCAATACACAATATCATTATTATTGCGCACAAACAGGTCATATAGTAAATGCATACCCAAAAAACCTGTTGCCCCAAAAAGTACTATATTATCCATAATACAAAACCTTCCATATATTTTATATAGTTTTCTAATTGTAAACAAATATATTATGTTCTTTACAATAATTATAACACTATTCTTCTCTCATGTATATAGTCTATTTGGTAGATTTCTCTTCTTAGGTAGTTTGATGCTTATTAGTAATAAAATTTTATACACTCCTTACCGCACAAAAGGGTACGTCCTTGATTATAAGAATGTGAAGCACATGATTGTACCATACATAAGCAATTTCTTTTTCTGCTAGTTCACGACGGAGCCTTTTATTTTCTTCATAATATAACAGCTCACTATATTTCGTTCTAAGAAGGTATTGCACTACTGGTTTTTGTTTTTTCTTCTTTCGCCTTTGTAGTACTATTCATTCTTCTATTCTGCATGCCCCTACCAGAGCAAACAGAGAATAAACAGCTCTTAATGTAGAAAGATATTTTAAAACAGACAGTGCTGATAAAAGAACCAAAAACACTCCTGTACCAAAAACCTAATTCATGCGAATCAAGGGAAGTACCCTATCCGTGCAATATGTAGAACGTATCCAATAAAATGGTTTCACCTGAATATCACCCAAGTCAAAAATCGCATTGGACATAAAAAGGAGCTGCGCGCTAATTACTACTTAGTGCGACAGCCCCTTTAACACTTAACATAGAGCCTAAATTAGTCAACTTATGTACAATTTCATTTCAAGCCTTTTCATCATTTTAGACAATTAGTGTGCTCTATCAGAGCATGAAGACTGGGAACAAGCGGATGTACAAGTTGTATCACACCATCTGCAGCTATAACCTGTTGTGTCATTCATTTTTTTGATTTTTTTAGTTGAATATAAATGTTCCATGAATCTTTCCTCCTTTCCATAGTAATACTATATCCATTAAATTAAATAGATATCAAAAGTTTTAAAGTCAATGATCCAGTCCTTTCCTTCTTCAGATTTCCAATGGTATTTTTGACTCGTATTCTTCCACCATTGCTCTTTTCCTTTGACTGCTGCTTCCATCTCTCTCTTCATTTTTTCTCTTAACTGGATTTTATCGTTTTCAGATAATAGTTCAGAGTTAAACGTATATTCTAATTCCTGTATGCCCAATATTCTTTCATGAAATAATAGAAGCTCGTTTCTTTCTTCCATCGTGACACTTCCAACAAAATTTGTTTCACTCAAATCAAATCTCCCCCCTAATTTTTCGTTTTCAAAATATGATCCAACGGATCAAGATAATCTATTTCTTTAATAATATTTTCAAAATTGCAAAATCCATTTTCTATTAGTTTCTTCTGCAATATCATAGATGCATTTCTCTGTATATGGTGCAGTAAACACTGATTTCTAGATGGTGTATTAATTTCTCCTGTTGTTTTCACATTTTGAAACTTGCATCTCTCACAATTGAAAACATCGCAAGTTTTGCAAATTGGTGCTCGCTCAAGCTCATAAAGCTTTGCATTTTTCACATGAATTCCAGTTTCTAGGTCTCCCACCGCATTTTCAGAATTTTCAAAATAAAAACCTGGACAAACATATATTTTCCCATTCGGAGCAAGTGCATATGAGTATCTTCCTGCTTCGCAGTTTTTCATTTCTTTTACTTCCCATAAATCCGTAAGTACATTTATTTCAGGTTCCTTACCATTAATATAAAGCGAATAAACAAACTCACTTATTATGCTCAATTGCTCATCATACTGTTCAAAATCATCTTGATTCCAATTCTGTAAATCTTCTATTACTAAATTAACTCTTTTGTTCTGATTAAGCAGTATTTGTACCATAGAAAATAGTTTTGCAATGTTCTGTCTGCCAAAAAGCAATATTCCAATCTCAGATTCAGCTATTTTTTCTATCTGGTTGTTGTAGATTCCAATCTCAGTATTCTCTGCTCCTGATTCATCAATGAGCAACAATTCATTATACAGATTTTCATCTACGCTAACTGGTTTTCCTAATAAAACAGGAATCATATTCTCTTTTTTACAAAATGCAATTCCTTTTCTAAATACTTCCTCTGACATGACTTCATTCGTACCTCTTAGATTTTTATAGGAACAATGAGGTGTAATAGTATCAGACGTTATAAAATATAAATAAAAACGGTGATTTTTCTTTTTTCTCTTAGAAATCAACCCAGTCTTTTTTTCAAATTCATTCCAAAAGTACTTATTAGCACGAACAGTTGCCTTATGAATTTTACATAAGTAAGTAGCTCTCTCATAAATTGTAGTTGTCTCAGCTAAATCATAATTGCAACCTTGACACCAGTTACAGCCACTTGCAACTTCACAGTTTACACATTCAGGTAAACTTTGACTGACCAAATCCAAAGCATGAAAAGGTCTTAACTTATCATTGTTAATACCTTCATCTGCATTACCAATCATGATTGTTGGACGATTTGATAAACTTACACTCAAGAAACGCACACATGGTGAAAAATTACCCTGTGTATCAACAGCTAACATTTTACCAGCTCCACAAAAATTTCTGCTTAAATCTTCCGGTTCTAATGGATTACCTATATTGGGATCGAAGAAACGAACAGAATATTCTTTCCAAAGTTCCTTTTCCAAAATATAATCAGCTAATTCACGAAGCTGCTGTTCCATTATCATGTCATCGCCTTCTTGCCAGACATCTTCAAACACTACATTGGCAGAAACACTTTTAATTCCTAAATTCCATAGGCTGATAACACTATCTTTTAAATAAGGTAAGTCATCATGAGAAAATGTTGCTTTCGTAACCCCCCCTGGGAATTGTTCCAACCAAAGAGGAACGTTTTTCACAACATCATCATAAGAGCCTGCCCCATCTGGTTTTATTCTCTGAAGGTCGTGTTTAATTCTATTTCCATCAACACTCATTCCGATTGAGATATGATTTCGATTTTTTTTTATGTAATTTTGAACTTTTTCTGTATGGTACAATAGCCCATTAGTTGAAAATGAAAAACGATAGCTATTAAACCAAGGATGATCTAGTAAAAACATCTGCAGCTTGATATAATCTGATATTTTATCTATTAAGTCTATTTCTAAAAATGGTTCGCCGCCAATAAACTCCCATATAACAGATGGTTCGTCGAACTGTTCTCGATTTGCCAAAATAAAATCTACAGTTTTTTTTGCTGTTTCAAAAGACATTTTCTTTAAATTATTCTTTCCTGTCATATAGCAATATTTACAAGCTAAATTACAGGCTTCTGTCACACAAAAAGTAATACTTTTAGGTATTCCCAAACCATACCACTCATCAGGCATATCACCCATATAAAAAGTTTCCTTTTTAGTCATTTATGCTTACCCCTTTCTTGCTCATACAAATTAAATTTTTAATCGCATTTTCTCGCGATAATGA
Organism: uncultured Lachnoclostridium sp.; assembly: GCA_937903005.1. Lineage (GTDB taxonomy): Bacteria > Bacillota > Clostridia > Lachnospirales > Lachnospiraceae > Clostridium_AI. Next base: position 4,736 of record CALFNR010000136.1, read on the forward strand.
ATTATTCAGTTTTGAATAGATTTTGGAAATATATCCTGTTATGTATGCAGCTGCTATGCTATTTCCTGCCATTATTTTATTTTTATTTATCCGTTTTGCTTCCGGTATAATCTTGATATCAGCTGAAGCATAAAAAAAATCATCTTTAAAATAATACTGTTCTGCTTTCAGACTAGCATCTGCTTTCACACCTATTACGCCGTCCAAATAAGCAGGATAAGATATGTTACCTGTATTATCTGCTGCTGCTACCAAAATGACATTTTGACGTTCTGCCTCCTGAATAATTTTCTGAAAATCATCTAAGTAACTGCAATTGAAAGTTCCTAAACTCATATTAATGATATCTGGCTGATAATCAAATACTCTCGATGCTGCGTAGAGCAATACCCGTGTATCTGTTGATAAGATTGCATCAAATATTTTGAAATTAATAATTTCGATATCGGGGTTTATATACTTTATGACACTGGCAATAGCTGTACCATGCATATGTTCAACAGGCTCGTCACCTAATTCTGTAATATATCCATCTTCACTTATCCCAAAACACAAAGATAACTTTATATTTTCCCCAAGATTATTTATATTACTGTCTATTCCACTATCAATAATTGCTATACGAACCTTGTCCTTCACAATAAAATAACCCCCTTAAGTAAACCAAATACAATATCCTAGTAATATATTTCATTTATTACATAATATCATATTATTTATGAATTATTTGTCATACTGTGTTAAACTTGTGATAATATTTTATCTATTTATGTAAATATCAGGTATTATTTTGTCGATTACATCTTATATTGTTTTGCTTGATATTCAAATAGTTTAGCATAACGACCTTCTTGTTCTATCAGCTGATAATGATTCCCTTGTTCTATGATTTTTCCATACTCTAGTAAAATAATTTTATCTGCTGATATAATATTAGAAAGACGATGCGATATAAAAATAGTTGTTTTCTTCGAGCAAAGTTTTTTCATGCGCTCAAAAATTCTATACTCAGCCTCGGGATCAAGAGCCGATGATGGTTCGTCTAAAATAAGAACTTCACTATCTCGATAAAAAGCTCTTGCTAACGCAATTTTTTGTCTTTGACCACCAGATAATTCAATGCCGTTTTCTTCAAAACCTTTTGTTAAATGAGTATCTAAATTCTTTCCCATCAGCTCATACACTCCCATTGCATCACTAGATGAAAGAGCTTCAAGAATCCGTTCTTTCGAGGGTGCAGGATCAAACATGGTTACATTGTCTTTCATAGAAAATGCAAATATAACATATTGCTGAAAGAAAGTACTAAATTTAGAACGAATCTCATGTATTGGATAATCTTTAATATTCCGTTCATTTAATAAAATCTGGCCAGATGTAGGTTCATAAAATCGAAGCAACAGCTTAATTAGTGTACTTTTACCAGAACCATTTAATCCAACTAGCCCAATGTGTTCTCCAGGCTGTATCACAAAACTTACGTTATCAAGTACAGTCTTTTCCGTATCAGGGTACTTAAAACTTACGTTTCGAAACTCTATCTTGATATGTTTATCTAATTTATAGCTACCTTTATCCGCAATCTTATTTTGATATTTTTGAAAATTTCTCATATTTTCGATTTTCAATTTTTTATCATAAATTTCAATTGCACTTCCTATAAATTCAAAAGTGCTGTTCATCAGAGTTAAGAGCATACCCGAGTATAAAGAATAATCTCCAATAGAATTCTCTCCTTTCATAATACGTTTCGTGATCATTAAGAGAATAAAAAAGATGCAGATTTCAGGTAAAACAGATGCAATTGAATTTAATGTAACTCGTTTCTTAGTTATTTTCTTCCTTCGTTCAAAATAAGTGTTCCATGTCCTCATAAAATAGTTTTGAAGGAAATCTCCCAAGTGATATAATCTAACATCGGAAGCATACATTTTATCTGACAAAACTGTTTCTAAATAATTCATTTTTCTCTCTGCATCTACATTTTCTACTGAAAAGAAATAAAGTTCTTTCGCATATTTCCTACTAAAATACGCAGTAGGAATAGTTGCTGCAATAATAATTAAACCAAATGAAAGATTCACTTTACCAATAATAATAAAAGCACTGCACATTGATATGAAAAAGGACAAAAACATCATCATGTTCCATACAACATCAATTATCGTGAACGAATCCATTTTCATTTTTTCAAATGCATCATAAAACTTACTGGAATCGAAAAACTCCATATCTGCATCTGCTGCTATGTTCATAAGCTTCAAACGTGTTTTTGTTCTCAATATGTCATTATGCATAGCACTAACATACTGATTTGCTTTTATTAAAATTGCGTTTAGTCCGGAAAGTGTTAGTAATAATAACAAGAGAATGGTGAGCTTCATATCGTTCCCTTCGCCTTTTGTCAGAGTATCTAAAATAATCTTTCCAATGTATGTAATTCCAATAGTTGTCAATGCACTGATACTGCTATAGAACAGTCGAAAGAAAGTATAAAATTTTGATGCTTCAAAAGATAATTTTATACTATATATAATTGTCTGAAAAAAGCTCCCATTATGTATTTCTTTTGGGTTCATATTGCATTCTCCTTTTCTGCAGTGATTTTATAAATGGAATAATTCACATCTATAATACATTATATAACTTATATTTACAACCTCAACAGCCATATACATTTTTTTGACACCAAACAGACAGATAGCTTCTTAACATAAAAACAGCCCTACAACTAGTAGTGAAACATGACTCAGTGAATCATGCCCCAACACTAATTATAGAGCTCTTTTCAAATTTATTATTTTTTCATAAAAGAACTACTGTTTACCTACATCTACCATCCCATTACATAGCTCATATAATCTGCAAGTGTATCAGATGCTTTTTCATGAGTTGCTTCTGTTGGATGCCAGTCAACACACACACCGTCGTTCATGTTCTGTACATCAAATTCAAGGGAAGTGATATTGTTATCGCCAGTTTCCTTAGAATAGCTTGCTACTGCTTCTTCCACTTGTGGATACAGATCCTGTCCCATTGTTCCCAATGTACAGAAAATAGTAGCAGTTGGATTCTTGCTTCTAATCTGTTTTAAGAAATCAACGTATTTCTCAACGAATGCTGCTTTCTTTGCTTCGTCATTTTTTGTGTAAGAACTATCATTGGTTCCTAAGTTAATTACAATTGCATCTGGTTCATCTACATCAAAATTCCAAGCAATGTCCGTAGCCTTTTTGCCATTAGGAAGTGTATACCAGCTAAATCCTTGGCTTCCATAATACTGAGGAATTGTCTGAAGAGTATTGATATCGCCACCTGTATATCCAGAGATAACACCAAAACCACTTGCTGCAAACATACTGTATTCAGCACCTAATTTCTGTGCTGTTTTGTAAGCAAATGCTTTAGAACCATCTGAATTGGATGTTGACCAATGTGATGTAGTACTTTGGTCGTCTACTCCATAGCCACAAGTAATAGAATCGCCAATAAATTCGATTTTACGCGATTTAACTGCTGTTGGCTGAATCTCTGCAGTTGAAGTTGTGTTGATGCTATCAATTGCAAATGGAATATATGCAGATTCTGAAAGTCTCATAATCTTAACGGATACTGTTTGTTCTTCCTCACTCTCGAAGAAGTCATATGTCTTGTTTAATTTATCAATTAAATTATCTACTACTAATTTATCATTTACATAAATGGCAATACGTCCAAGATGGTCTTTGTTCTCGTTGGATACTGCCTGCACATCAATAGATGCTTTTGTTCCTGTAAAGGAGAATTCTACACCAGAACATAAGTTGTTAAGCCATCTAGAACCATTGGCATCTGTAAAGGTTCTTCCCATTACTTTTACATGGTTTTCATCTGCTTTACATGTTCTTTCCTGTAACTCACCTGGTACATAAGAAGGTGCTGCTGTTGGAGGAATTTTTACAGCACAGTCAGCAATAGCTGCTTCTACTCCACTAGTTACGTAATCTACAGAATAAATGGTATATGGATTACTTGATGCAACAAAATAAATAACATCTAAGTTAGAGAAGTCATCTCCATATGCTTTCGCGATTGTGTCATATGAAAAAATTGCTGTGAAATCATTATATCCGTTTCTTTTGATTGCAGTTGCACTCACAGTAGCCCATCCTGCTCCGCCTGTCCAGCTAGAGAACACTAATGTAGCAGCATTTCTTGAGCCTTTAAAATGAACGGAGAAATAACCATCTTGATTAATAATAGAAGGATCTAATGTACCTCCATTTTTCTTTGATGAAATTTTTCCACTGGTTGTATTGGCTGTTAATACATTTTCACCAGTAAATAAGTTAACAGAATCCTTAGCTGGAGCTACGGATACAACTGGTGCTTCTGACTTAACTGGTTCTACTGTTTGGCTAGGCTCGATGCTCTCAACTGGTTCAACAGATTTGCTAGGCTCGATGCTTTCTACTGGTGCAGTTGACTGTGATGGCTCCGTACTTTCGGCTGGTGTTTCTGAAGGCACGGTAGGTGTTTGTACCGGTGCATTTTCCATAACATAATCTATAGAATTCAAGGTAATCGCCTTCCATGTAGTATTAAAGTAAATTCTATCAATTAAATCAAATCTATCCCCATAGACAGCTGCAATATCGTCATATGTAAATCTTACAAGTTTAGATCCATCAGCATTGGTAATGATTTCACTAGGTATGACAACAGCCCATCCTGCTCCACCTGTCCAGCTCTGGAAAATCATCTGGATATCATCTGGATCACCGGTTACATTGGCTTCAAAGTAACCGCCCTTTTTGATGATATCGTTGTCAAATGATCCATTGTTTCTCACAGAATCAAAAGTTACAACTTGTGACCATGCTGTACTTTCCTTTGGACCTGTAAATAAATTTACACGTCCGTTTTCCTGTGTCAATGAAGCTACTGCAACCTTTGCTGCAGAAACATTATTTGAAACTGCTGGTACCGGCATCATACTAGCCGCCATGGCACAAATCAGAAACTTTGATATTACTTTTTTATATTGTCTCATGAAAAATTCCTCCTTATTATTGGTACTAAGACTATTATATCAACATAAGGCGGAATCGTGTTTCAGTTTGTACAATATGTCGTTTTTTCAGATACGAAATGTAACTTAATTTTAGCTTAATACATAATTGGCTGGTTCTTTGGAAGGTGCTGCACTTGGCTTTACGCTTGGCGCAACAGAAGAGACTTATCATGATAGCAGCCATTGATTTCAGACTTCGTCCATGTGCCATTTTCAATCTCTTTTGTCTGGTAAATATATGTCTTATTGGTTGTGTAAGACATAAAGCTGCAATAATATTTATATATATAAAATTGGCAAAAAAACGCCATAAACAGAAAAACAAATTCTGCTTATGGCGTTTAGCAATGGATGTTAATTATTTTAATTTATCTTGTCCACCCATGTAAGGACGCAAAGCTTCTGGAATCTTAACAGAACCGTCTGCCTGTAAGTTATTTTCTAAGAATGCGATTAACATTCGAGGTGGTGCAACTACTGTGTTGTTAAGAGTATGTGCAAAGTACTTGTTACCGTCTTTTCCTCTTACACGAATCTTAAGTCTTCTTGCCTGTGCATCACCTAATGTAGAGCAGCTGCCAACTTCGAAGTACTTTTTCTGTCTTGGAGACCATGCTTCTACGTCACAGGATTTTACCTTTAAGTCAGCTAAATCTCCAGAACAGCACTCTAATGTACGAACTGGAATATCTAAGCTACGGAATAAATCAACTGTGTTCTGCCATAATTTATTGTACCATTCCATGGAATCTTCTGGTTTACATACAACGATCATTTCCTGTTTTTCAAACTGGTGAATACGGTAAACACCGCGTTCTTCAATACCGTGAGCACCTTTTTCTTTACGGAAACATGGAGAATAACTTGTTAAAGTATATGGAAGTTTTTCCTCATCGTTGATGGTATCGATGAATTTACCGATCATGGAGTGTTCGGAAGTACCAATAAGGAATAAATCTTCTCCTTCGATTTTGTACATCATGGATTCCATCTCGTCAAAACTCATAACGCCTGAAACAACGGAGCTACGGATCATGTAAGGTGGAATACAGTAAGTGAAGCCACGGTTAATCATGAAATCACGTGCATAAGAAATAACTGCGGAATGAAGTCTTGCAATATCACCCATTAAATAATAGAAACCATTACCTGCAACTTTTAATGCACTGTCAATGTCAATACCATTGAATTTGCTCATGATTTCTGTGTGGTATGGAATTTCATAGTCAGGAACAACTGGTTCGCCGTATTTCTGGATTTCTACGTTACAGCTATCATCTTTACCAATTGGTACGGATGGATCAATGATGTTTGGAATTGTCATCATGATCTTTGTTACTTTTTCATTTAACTCTTTTTCAAGATTTTCTAACTCAGCAAGACGGTTTGCATTGGCATTTACCTGTGCTTTTACTTCTTCTGCTTCTTCTTTTTTGCCTTGACCCATTAAAGCACCGATTTGTTTGGAAAGTTTTTTACGACTCGCTCTTAGATCATCTGCTTCCTGCTGTGTCTTTCTAGCCTGTGCGTCTAATTCGATTACTTCGTCCACTAAAGGAAGTTTGTGATCCTGGAATTTTTTCTTAATATTTTCTTTTACTACATCTGGATTTTCTCTTAAAAATTTAATATCGAGCATTTTTACTGCCTCCTGTATTTTTTAATAAGAACAGCGCTTGTCTGGTTGTGTTTGGCTTTTTATGTTACCCGTTTATACAAGTAGGTAAATAAAAAGCCTTCCATCCCAGACATAATAGACACCAAAAGGAACCTATTAATGGGACGAAAGGCTGTATCATCTTCCGCGTTGCCACCCAAATTGCCGTTACCGGCCACTCGACGTATGATAAGGGATACGAACCCTGTAGTTTACCTACAATGCTCAGAAAGTGGAAAGATTCTCATTCTTACTGGTTCGCACCTTACACCAGCTCTCTGAAAAGAACGTTAGAATCGTAGTTTTCGTCGTCGCTCATATAAGGTTATTATACACAGAAGATGAAGATATTACAAGTACATTTTTTTAACCAAACGTATATCCAGAAGGGACTCCGTTACTGCTTGCGCCGTCTGCTACAAAATTAATTGTAATACTTGCACCAGCTACTAATGTTGTATCCCAGGAAGGATTTTTAACGGTTACTTTTGTACCACTCTGACCTGCTAATTCAGCACCCCAAAGACTTGAAATCTTGCTATTTGTATCAAACGCTAATGTCCATCCATTGTAGGATTTGCTAGAACCATTCTTTAATACAATCTCAGCCTGATAACCACTGCCCCAGTCACTTGTAACAGAATATGTGCATGTAACACCTGCTGGAAGTCCTGTTGCTGTACCTGTTGAGCTGCTTGGTTTTACGGATGGTGCAACACTTGGTGCAGTACTTGGAGCTACTGAAGGAGCTACACTTGGTTTTGCTGTTTCATTAACCTTTTCAAATACCCATTGCTGATTTGTATTACCATTAATTGTATATTGGATAACGTTTGTTCCATCTGCTGTTCCTCTTGCATTGGCATCTAACGCTTTTGTTCCATTACTTGCTTTTGTCGTAATGATATATGCACCATTAGATGCTTTAATTAACTGGAACTTCTGAGCATTTCCGGAATATGCAGAATAGATCTGCGCATTTGCTCCATCTTCGTCTGCTCCATTGGCAATATCAATCATGAAATCACCTAGCGCACTCTTTAATGTTATATATCCGTCACTTGTGTTTGTTAAATACCATTTCTGACCATCTACACCAGAACCAGTTCCAAGTTCAACATTTTGTACGTTTTTACCTGTGTTGTCTTTTACTTGAAGGTATTTGCCTGCATTTACATTTTTGATGTAGTATAAACCATCTGCTAATTTCGCTACTGTTCCTTGGCTAGGTTTTACAGATGGAGCTACACTTGGAGCTGCAGAAGGTGTAACTGAACCTGTACCTAAATCACATACGAATGTAGATACACTACGTCCAGGCAGGGATGCATAGAAACCATTACCTGTTAATTCAAGGTTAGATGTCTTAGCCAAATTTTCATTTGCAGAAGTTCTGTAACGATCTACTTTCTTGATATTACCGTTTGTTACATTGAATTTTTGTGTGTATGAGCTATCATTATCGTTAGTCGCAACAATCACTACTTTTCCATCACCCTTAAATGCGGATACATATACTTTGGAGCTTGGATTCATTGTAGCATCTACACGTTTGTAGCCACGGCGAACGAATTTGGAATACTGTGCCATACAGTAACCACGTTTACTGATAGAACCGTCTTCCTTCATTGGTCCATAACTTCTTCTGATATACCACCATACATAAGCCTGCATATCACCGATTGCAAAAGCATTGTTCATGTTTACAGAAACCTGAAGGGCATTTGGCCATGCATCAGCTGAACTACTGCTGTCTGGTACATAAACCTCTGTCATCCAAAGTTCTTTGCCAGCACCTTTTTGTTTGAATAAAGGATAAGACATGCTATTTGCCTGAGTACCATAAAAATGAGTTGCTAAAATGTCTAAGTTCTTAAGAGCAGTTGCATCATTTAAGATTGGATCAGACATATTCTTTAAATAAGAAAATGATTCTGGTCCCATTACTTTACAGTTAATTCTTCCAGCATAGTTTTTCATAAAGTTAAGCATTTCCTGTGGTGTCCACCATGTCCATGTATGAGCATAGTCTGGCTCGTTCTGAACAGATATTGCATATAGATTTACGCCATTATTCTTCATATATGTAACAAATTCATTCAAATAATCAGCATATGCACCGTAACTTGAATACTTTAATCTGTTTTGATTTGCAACCCCGTTACGTGTGAACTTTTCACACATACTTGCTGGTGGGTTCCAAGGAGAAGCGAATATTAAAGCACCTTTTGCTGCAGCTGCTTTAGCAGTGGCTAATTCCTTAGACCAGTTGTTTTTGTTCTCATCAACGTGGATTCTTAAGATAGTGAATCCTAATTGATTTGCACTGTTACCGAATGCAGTTTCTCTCTGACTAGCACTTAAATCACTAATCCAAGTTGGAAAGTTAATACCTCCGATACCTTGCATGGACTGCTTCTCGGAAGCTAAATTAACGGTTACATCACTTGCGGCATGTGCTTTTTCTTTACTAGCCTGAAATGGCATAGGCATGATAGTAGATACGGCAAGAGTTAATGATGTAGCCAGTACACATAATTTCTTGAGTGTTTTGTTAAACATTCCTTCATCTCCTTTAAAATTTTCAAATTAGGCAATTATAGCCTGTACTTTTCATTCAACGAATGAACTTTTCCTCCTCTCTATATGAATTCAAGGTTTTCCCTTACAATAAGTTTAATCAAATTTGCACAAAGAATCAATATACATTTGTGCATTCTTACTCACTTTAAACATATACTAAAATACACTACTAGCAATTCATACGAAAATTTGCTAACATATTGTGCAGGAATTTTACATACAAAAGGGGTATTTTATATGAAACATAACACCAGAAAATTAGCTGTATCAGGTCTCCTAGTTACAATCGCAACAGGTAAAAAAGATAAGCCAAAACAGAATACAATATGTAATGTATTCCTAGTTTTGGCTTATCTTTCTATATCTTTTTTAATAAGCGGATTACAATTGCTTTAGTACTTCCATTGGATTTTCTTTTATAAGAATCTCGCTATGCTCTTCCAGATACCCCATCTGGAAATGTTCCTTTTTCAAATCAGATGTAAATTCATTGGCTTGCAAAAGAAATGTTCGCTTCGTACTATCGTCCTCGTTTGTCAAATCGGATACCAAATAATAGTTTCCTTTATCCTTATAAAGTTTGCCTGGTACTTCTGGTGCTGCTTTACAAAAACTCTCCACAACATCAAAATTCATAAACTCTAAGATATACTTTTCTGGAACTACATTCGTAACATCTTTCATCTCTTGCTCTTGCGAGGCGTCTGTTGATAGAATTTCTGAAACTTCCTTAGCAGAAGCGATTTCTTCCATACTTTCTTTCAAAACCTCTCTCTTTTTCACAGCTTCTTTTAATAATTCCTCAAGTTTTTCTTTCTCCACGTCTGTTTCGTCCTCAATCACATCAAACAACGTGTCTAAGGTCTTATCTAACAATCGTTCTGGCGCTTCATCTGTAAAGCACAACTCAACTTGATGATTAGATAAAAATGTTGCCTGCACAGCTGATATTCTTTCCGAGATCTGATATCCAGCCTCAATTCCCTTATCAATAATCTGCTTCATGAATTCTGATGCACGTTCATTATCCCCACAAATGTCATCTAACTCATAACCCATCTCAATAATCTCATGCTCTTCCATTGTGCATTTCACTGTATGCGCATTCAATTTCATAAATATCATAATGAAAACCTCAATTCTACACACCTAATACATTTCCTGTCCCCGTGTGAAAAGTACAGGATCTATCATAAAACTGTTACGTTGTATTTTCTTAGTTAATATATTATATATCATGTTTTATTAGCACTGTCAAGTAACGAGTGCTAATTCTGTGAAAATGTTTTTTCTATGGATGATATACCTTTTCCTGTCAGATACTATTTGTATTATTTTAATTATTACAACTTAGAAAGGAACTATACCAATGTTTGTGCCAGATAGAATTATTTTTGAAAATGGTACTCTTGATTATGAGATGGGTACACGAATATTTGATCATTTTAAAGACAAAAATGGGGTTGAAATCATCCATAGCCCTTCCAATAAAGTGAAGTCTTATATCGAGGGCGACAGCATTGCCCAGACATATCAAAATGGAAAAAGAACTCTTGTTGTAAGCAAAAAGCGCATTGGCGCCTTCCAAACGTGCAAACCTAGTGCTGACTATATGCTTCCTTTAGTAAGCGGCTGTATGGGACAATGCGAATACTGCTATCTTCATAAACAGTTGGGCGATAAACCATTTGTCCGTGTCTTCGTTAATCTAGAGGACATTTATAGAAAAGCGAAATCTTACATGGACTCACCAGACAGAGATGTCACTGTGTTTGAAGGTTCTGCAACTTCTGACCCTCTATGCATCGAACCGTATGCAAAGTCATTAAAAAATACGATTCTATTCTTTGCGAACGAGCCAAGAGGACGTTTCCGATTTGTAACCAAGTATGCCGACGTTGATGGACTTCTGGATTTACCACATAACGGGAAAACTGAGATTCGCTTTAGTATTAACACCGAATACGTCCGTTCCAGTTACGAGCATTGCACCGCAGTAATAGATGCACGTATTCATGCGGCAGCTAAAGTAATGAACGCTGGATATCCAGTCGGTTTTCTGATTGCCCCAGTTTTCTTATATGAAAATTGGAAACATGAATATAAGGATGTTATATGGAAACTAAAAGATGCTTTGCCAGAAAATTATCCATATCCTTTATTCTTTGAAGTCATTACACATCGTTTTACTCCAAAAGCCAAAGAGTTAATTGGTGATATTTTTCCTGATTCCACACTGCCAATGAATGAGGAAGAGCGAACTTATAAACATGGTCAGTTTGGGTACGGAAAGTATACTTATAAGAAGGAAGATATGCGGGATGTGAAAGCGTTTTTCCAAAAGGAGCTTATGGAAGCGTTTCCGGAGTGTGAGATAAAGTATATTATATAATTTATGTAGAATGAAAGAAGGAGCCTACCTTGTCGATAGACTCCCTCATTTTTTATTTCACTTCCATAACTTCAGTATTCACTTCAACATCACCAGTTGTCAAAATATTGATAGATTGATTATCTGGTAAGTTTGTAATGATAAATGGTGTTGCAATATCAGCAGCATTATTACGGATATATTCTAAATCGAATTCCATTAACTTATCGCCACGTTTTACTTTATCACCATCATTTACAAATACATTAAATCCTTGACCTTCTAACTTAACAGTATCAATACCTACGTGAATTAAAGCTTCTAATCCACTGTCAGTTACAAGACCGATTGCGTGTTTGGAAGGAAATACAAAAGCAATTTCACAATCCATTGGTGCATATACAACATTGTCAGTTGGAACAATGACAATACCGTCACCCATCATTTTCTCAGAGAAAGCTGGGTCTGGAGCAGTTGTTATACTATCAACTTTACCTTTTAGTGGGCAAGCGAAAACAACACTTTCTGTGTTTTCCTTTGTTGTAGTTTCCTGTTTTGCTTCAGGTGCTGATTCACTACCTAAATCAATTTCGACTGGATTCTCTAAATAATCTTCTAAGTTTGATTTAATTACAGAAACTTTTGGTCCATAAATAATCTGAACACCTTTACCTTTGCAAATAACACCTGCTGCTCCGGACTGTTTTAACATTCCTTCATCCACTTTTTTCTCATCTATAACAGTACAACGAAGTCTTGTTGCGCAACAGTCTACATCAGAGATATTATCTACGCCACCAAGACCTTTTACAATCATGGCTGAAACGATATCTTTGTCAGCGCCTGCATTTTCTTTCTTATCCTGTTTTGCAGCATTTACATCTGCTCTTGTGTAAAGTTTTACTTCCTGAGAATCATCTTCACGACCTGGTGTCTTGTAATTAAATTTCTTAATTAAGAAATAGAATAAACCATAGTAAACCAAGAAGTAACCAATTCCCACGATAACAACCCAGATCCAGTTTGTCTTAGCATTTCCTTGTAAGATACCGAATAATGTTAAGTCAATTAAACCACCTGAGAATGTCATACCAACGCCTACATTAAATACATGCATAAGCATATACGCTAAACCTGCAAATACACAGTGAATTACATATAACAATGGAGCAACAAATAAGAATGTAAACTCGATTGGTTCTGTAATACCTGTAATCATAGCAGTTAAAGCTGCAGAAAGAAGTAATCCACCAGCGACCTTACGTTTTTCAGGTTTTGCAGCCTGATACATAGCAAGTGCAGCTCCTGGTAAACCAAAAATCATTAATGGGAATTTACCAGACATAAATCTAGTTGCAGCAACACTGAATTTTGAGATAGAACCATCTGCTAACTCAGCAAAGAAAATGTTCTGCGCACCTTCGATTAACTGTCCACCTACTACTGCTGTGCCACCAACGGCTGTCTGCCAGAAAGGTAAGTAGAATACGTGATGTAATCCGAATGGAATTAATGCACGTTCCATAAAACCATATACCCAAGTTCCAGCGTAACCAGAACGTAATACAAGATCACCTACTGCGTAGATGCCTTCCTGAATTGCTGGCCAGATAAAGGACATTAAAATACCAACAAATAGATAAACAACTGCTGAAATAATAGGTACAAATCTTGAACCTCCGAAGAATGAAATAACCTGAGGAAGCTCAATCTTATAGTAGCGGTTGTGTAGGGCTGCTACACCTAATCCTACGATAATACCACCGAAAACACCCATCTGTAAGGATGAAATACCTACTGTGTCCGCAATAGAACCACTTGGAAGTACTTCTGCAAGATTTCTTATGTTAATCATTGCAGAGATAGCAGAATGCATAACAAAGTATGCAATTGTCGCAGACAAAGCTGCAACTTCTTTTTCTTTCTTTGCCATTCCGATTGCAACACCCATTGCAAATAAAATAGGTAAGTTTGCAAATACAATATTACCGCATTCATTTAGAATTAAAAGAAAGTTATAGAGTAATGTTCCTTCGCCTAAAATTTTTGTTAACCCATATGCTTCTACCATTGTTTGGTTAGTAAACGAACCGCCGATTCCTAAGAAGAGACCAGCTACTGGTAAGATAGCAATTGGTAACATAAATGAACGACCTACTCTTTGTAAAACACCAAAAATTTTATCTTTCATTTTGCACCTCTTGTCTTTAAACTTTTGTATTTACATATTTAGTATATGGAAATGCAATAGAAAAGTAAAATGGTATTTGGTGGTAATTTTTATTTCTCTCTGTAATGCTGGTTAAACACTTCTTTTTGCAGCATCCATTCTCGACCATATTTTGTTGCACCATGATTCTTCATAAAGTTGCGAGCTGCATCGCAAGAGATTCCATAAAGGTCAGAAGCTTCTTTTGCACTGATTAACTTTGAGTTATCCATTTTTTCTGTCTTATCTCGGATATAACGTATTTGATTGACAGTTCCACATAATAAACAGAATGCTTTTTCTAAATCTGCTTCTTCTACTTCTTCTTTTACCAAATCTAAGACTGTCTCGGATATCTTCTGTATTTTATCAGTATATAAGTCTTCATACTGGAATGTATCAACTATCTTGTATTTACCGTTAGGATATAGGATTACAATAATA
>CALFNR010000137.1:0-7839 GCA_937903005.1 uncultured Lachnoclostridium sp.
AGTTCCTTTACTCTTGCTGCAATCTTTTGAACCTTTTCCTTTCTTACAAATCCAGTCTGATATATAACTGCAAGTTCCATAACCCCCTGATAGGTTACGACACCAACTGTTATGTCATTCCCTAGCGAGGCAGGCGGCACTAACATAATGGATTCTAGTTCTAACCCCTCTGGCATACGCATAAAGGTCTTCCCTAGATTCGTGACTCCCAGTTCTTCCGGCTTTCCATCATAGCTCATCATTTTCAGATATCTTTTTGAGGCTTTATTCTCAAAGTTTCCATTCGTGCAAAAATATGCAGAATCCATTAGTGTCCCGTCTAGCCAGTCAAATGCACGAAGACACAACCACCTAGACTTTGGATTTTTAATTTTCACTAGCAGTTTATTATGTATTTTCAACATAAACTTATCAAATTCCTCATCCTTTAGATTTCTTTGCTCAATTGTAATTGCAGATGCATAATTGCCAATTAATCTGCTTGCATCAAAATTTAACTCATCTCGCAAGTCAATTGCGATTCCTACTTTCTCTTTATGGTTATTTTGTCGACCAATCAATTCTTTCTTTGCATATACAAAGGCAGCGACAACTGCTGAATTTATCGTTATCCCTAATTGTTTGCATCGATAAGAAAGCTTTCGTAGCTCCACTGCAGTTAACGTCATAGTATACAATGCAGTTTCCCTCTCTTTATGGTATTGTTTAAACATCTTTTCATAATCACGAAGGGTAAATTTTGTTACTTGCTTTCGCCACTGCTTATTGAGACTCTCTAGATACAATTTCACTAGAAATGCTGGCTCTGATTCTTTTGGAAACTGTTCAGTGCTTTTTAATAATCGAATTCCTACATACGGAATTTCTTCTCCCATATATATTTTTGCCAAAGATTCCACCAGAAGCAAGTTAGACTTTCCATCACCAAGCAGATGATGACTGATGAAAATGATCGAAAACGCACAAGGTGCAGATATTACAAAGATACGTAACATGCTGTCTGTTGATAGTTTAAATGGCTTTTGATTCTCAGCAGATACAAGGCGTTCAAAAGATGCCCCACCATCTAATACTTTAACAGAAATGGGCTTTGCAGACTGTGCAAGAAAATAAGCTCTCCCCTTCTCATCCATTTGCACAGTTGCTCCAAGAATTCCATAAGTATTGGTAAGTGTTTTAACTGCACCTCGAAAACGCTTCTCATCAAACTTTCCCTTAAAATCAGCCTTTATAATAATATTCATGGCTGGATTCATCAAATGTGGACGTTCCATATTTAAATAATATTTCCCCATACAACTCCTCACTCTCTAGTTACTTTCTCTCCTCCTTTGCATATGCCCAAGTATCCATATTCTTTCTAGCAAACTCCGTTCTATATCCTATCCAGTCACTGCTTTGCTTATAACCAGCCAATAACATATATTTCCCCAAAAAAATCATAATGATAGGAATTGGTAACGCCAGTATAAACATAAAAACCCACATTGCCATATAAATTCCTCCTAACAGATTATGTATGCGCTAATATAGGTATCATAACCTTTTGTTTTTCAAACAGTTCTACATCCTTGCCCATAACAAACAAGTTATCATCTGGGTCCAGAATCTCAGTCTGAACATAAGATTCTGGATTAAGCGGTGTAAATTCTAGTTTGACATGCTTTATCTCCTTGCCAAATGCCTCATAAACCTTATCCAAATCAATTACTTCTGGTGCAAAAACTTGTGACAGAGTAAGCTCATTTTCCTCTATCTCTGCAACCACATATGTATTCAGCTTTTCTATATAATATACATTTTCCTGCATATATTGCGTTAGATAAAACATAATTAATTCAGGATTTCGTTTCATCTCCAATGCACTGTTGCTTACACTATTCATTACTGCCTCTTCGATGTCCTTCCAATTCTGTTTGTCTGACATAGAAACTGATACTACTTTGCTCTCTGTTGTGATATATACGTCTTTGGAGCACTGCCACTGCCTGCAACGATGAAACCCGAACTTTGGATAGAAATCTACTACTGTATGATTCGCAAGTAAAAAGATGTCCTCGACTTTGTCCTCAGAATCTTTTATTGCCACTTCTAACACTTTGCGATTTAATCCTTGTTTTCGATACTGTTCGTCAGTTGCAACTCCACCAAACTGAACAACATGTTTCTCATTTCCATTCCAATCAAAATCCATAGTGTATGCTGACACATTGGAAACAGCTTCTTCTCCATCAAATAGTGTGTACTGGTTAAATTGGTCTTTCCAATATCCATGCTGATACCAGTTCTCGAAATTCAGACAAAATGTTTTCTCTACTAACTTATTAAATCCTCTCCGCAGTTTTATATTACTTTGATAACTCTTATGAAATATAAACTCTTTCATGTTAGTAGCCCCTCCATCTCTTCTCATTTGCTTCTTTCATTATATCATACATACTATACTTTATGTCCAGTTTTTAACAGTATTCTACTTTCGTATAAATAGCATGAACCGAAATATGTATTCTAGTGTTATGTTTCTTCTGATTTTATTCTTCATAGTATTTGTCTCCTTCTCATTTATTTCAAAAATAAAAAAGGAACATGCTATCTTACTTCATGTTCCTTGGAGACCTGGTTCTCTTTATTGGTAAATCATATCTGTTTTGACATTTCCTAAAAAAGAGCGCAGTATCCCCGTCCAAATGCGAGTTTGTAACATTTTGACAGACCACTGCTGCTGCAAATAGGCGTATATCCCAAACAGTTCATGACTTCCCCTCCGTTTCCTTTTCTTTCCAAATTAAATAGTAACATATTACCATTTCTCTGTCAAACCATAATTCTATCGCTTTGCACATTCATCTATCTAAACCCTTACTACATAGTTCTCTTTTCTTGGTTTTGCTGGTGCTTCCTCAATTGCATATCCAAGGATACAATGTCCTATGCCTTCATAATCTCCTTCAATACCCCATTCTTTTAGAAGTGCCTTACCTTCTTCACTTTCAAACACTTCCTTTGCACGATGTATCCAGCAAGACCCCAATCCTACAGCATGGGCAGCATTCATAAGATTGCCTAGTACAAGGCTTCCGTCTTCCTTATATGTGCCGCGTTTTTTATCTGCTAATACAATAATAACAGTTGGAGCTCCATAAAACGGGTCACTGGTAGTTCCCATAACTTCTGCGTTCATAGCAGATAATTTTTTTATTACCTCTGGCTTTTGTACCACAATCATAATAGGTGACTGCATTCCCATTCCAGTAGGTGCATACATCCCGGCTTCTAATACTGCATTTAATTCTTCGTCCTTAATCTGCTCTTCTTTGTAACTACGGCAGCTTCTTCTTGTCTTTAAATCCATCAATGTTTCTTTCATGATTTTCTCCTTTCTAATCCTGTAGCTCATCCATTAATCTTCAAACAAATTTTTATTTTTCAAATGTATTATAGCACAAAACAAAGTAAATAGAATTGGAAATATGATTGCTGCAACGATTCCAATCTTCAAGTTATCTCCTGCCATCCCATAAACGCTTCCCACCACAGTAGGTCCCAGGGAGCAGCCCAAATCTCCTGCCAAAGCCAAATAAGCAAACATAGCAGTCCCACCTCGTTTTATCTGTGCAGATGACATACTAAATGTTCCTGGCCAAAGTATACCTACTGAAAAACCGCATATTCCACACCCAATTAACCCAACTGCTGGTAAAGATGAAAAGCTTATTAAAAGATAGCTTGTAATACACAGAATGCCACTTCCTAAAAGTACTTTCTGTAAATTCAGCTTCTCACCCATTTTTCCATATAGGGCTCTAGATAATCCCATCATAGTTGCAAAAAACATCGGTCCGGTCAAATCACCAATGGTCTTACTTACTCCTAATCCCATCTCTGC
This sequence comes from uncultured Lachnoclostridium sp., assembly GCA_937903005.1. Lineage (GTDB taxonomy): Bacteria > Bacillota > Clostridia > Lachnospirales > Lachnospiraceae > Clostridium_AI. The sequence goes on from CALFNR010000137.1 coordinate 3,887, forward strand.
AAATGTTGATGCCCACTGGCTCACTGCCTGCTCACTGGCACCTGCAGAAACCATTAGTACTACCATCAACCAGAAGGTTCCGTTGCTAAGTAATTCTTTTAAAGATAAACTGCTCTCTCCCTCTTCCAAAAGACTGCCTATTGGTACTTTCACAAAGAAAAAGGCATTACAGAAAGGTATCAACGCCCAAATTAACGCAAGTATCTTCCAATTTTCTATCCCTGCTAATGTAAAGAATACAGTTGAAACGAAAACAACTCCAACGTGTCCCCAACAATAAAAGGAATGCAATAAACTCATAGCAGCTTCTTTATTATCGCTAGGACAAGCTTCTACAATAGGGCTTACTAAAACTTCGAGCAACCCACCGCCAACGGCATAAATTACAACTGATACCATTAATCCAGTAAAAGGGTCTGAAAACATTTCTGGCAGAATCACTAACGATACAAATCCTGCAGTAGCCATAATGTGTGCAATTATAATTGAAATTCGATATCCGACCCTATCAACAATCCCTGGTGAAACCAAATCCACCAATAACTGAACTCCAAAGTTAAAGGTAACTAAAAACGTTATCTTGGTAATGGGAATTTCATATGTAGATTGGAATGTAAGGAAAAGCAATGGTATAAAATTATTTACAATAGCCTGAACAATGTAACCGATAAAACAGGCGTACATGGTACTCTTGTAGTTTGGTTTCATATAAAATCTCCTTGTAATTTGATAATAGACTTAAAACAAAACCCCTTTGTAGCCAAAGCCACAAAGGGGTTTCCATATCCGATATAAACTTTTCTCGTATACCGTTCCGTTCCAAAAACTATCTCTTGGAGAACTGTGGTGCACGACGAGCTGCTTTTAAACCGTATTTCTTTCTTTCCTTCATACGAGGATCTCTTGTTAAGAAACCAGCTTTCTTTAATACTGGACGGTAATCTGCATCAGCTTGTAATAAAGCTCTGGAGATACCGTGACGGATAGCACCAGCCTGACCTGTGAATCCACCACCGTGAACGTTAACTAAAACGTCAAATTTTTCTGTTGTTTCAGTAGCAACCAATGGTTGACGTACAACTAATTTTAATGTTTCAAGACCGAAGTACTCATCCATATCTCTTTTATTGATAGTAACTTTACCTGTACCTGGTACTAAATATACTCTAGCAATACTGCTTTTTCTTCTACCTGTTCCATAAAATTTTGCACTAGCCAATGTTATTTCCTCCTTTCAACCCCAAATTAATATCTTTTTTGAAGTTCTAACACTTCTGGTTTTTGAGCTGCATTATCATGTTCTGGTCCTGCATAAACATGTAATTTTTTAATCATGCTTCTTCCTAAAGGTCCTTTTGGAAGCATACCTTTAACTGCAAGAGTAATAACATCTTCAGGTTTTTTAGCCATCATTTCTTTTAATGTTGTTTCTTTCATTCCACCAACATATTCGCTGTGACGGTAGTAAATCTTCTGATCTAATTTCTTACCTGTAACTTTAATCTTATCAGCATTGATAACGATTACGTTATCACCGCAATCCATGTGTGGTGTATAAGTTGGTTTATTTTTTCCTCTTAAAACCTTTGCAACTTCTGAGCAAAGACGACCTAATGTTTGATCTTGAGCATCTACAACATACCATTTTCTTTCGATGTTGGATGCGCTAGCCATAAAACTCTTCATGGGTTAACCTCCTTGAATTACTATCTCAAAAAATCTTTCTATATATGTTAAAATACCTTAACCGGGGCATTGGATTCAGTATTTTTTCACCATATTCCATATAATCGGACAACATGTCACAGTTAAATATTATACGACAACAATATTTTTCTGTCAATAGTTTATCCACAATTTTTATCCACATCGTAAAAAATTTCATTTAATCGTAAACCACATGCAGGTGCTGTGGGCCCTGCAACTGTTCTATCCTCGGCTTCAAGCATTTCCTTGACGCGTTCTGGCTCATAGAAACCAAGACCTACTTGTACCAAAGTTCCAACAATAATACGAACCATATTATATAAAAAACCATTTCCACGAACCTTAATGGTGATAACTTTATCTTGTTTAACCACATCAATTCCAAACACAGTTCGTACCGTTGTTTCAGTCTGTGTTCCTGTGGAACAAAAACTCTTAAAATCATGTTCACCTACCAGATATGCTGCAGCTTTTCTCATTGCTTCTATATCTAGTCTTTTATAAACAAAGTAAGAATACAGTCTTTCCATAGGGTTCGCAAATTCTGCATTGAAGATGCGATACTCATACTCTTTCCAGCACTTACAGTATCTTGGGTGGAAATCAGGTGCTACTTCCATTGACTTTTGAATTCGTATGTCATCTGGAAGACGCTGATTAAGAGCGTAGCTAACCTTTTCTCCTGGAATTCTTGCTTCCGTATCGAATACTGCAACATTTCCAAGGGCATGAACACCAGAATCGGTACGGCTTGCCCCTATTACCTTAATCTCCTCTTTCAGAAGTTCTGAAAGTTTCTGATTAATGACTCCTTCCACAGTGATAGCATTTGGCTGCACCTGCCATCCACAATAATTGGTTCCGTCATATGCCACAACAAGCATAACTCGTTTCATGTATTAAACCTCCATCACTAAATGTAGAAAGTCCTTCCAACTAATACCACTAGCATAAAATATATCACAACTGTGCTGTAACCGTAAAAGTCAAGTCTCTTATAAGTCAGCGGTTTCATCTTCGTTCTCCCTGTTCCACCACGGTAACATCGAGTCTCCATAGCCATTGCTAAGTCATTTGCCCGACGAAATGCTGATATGAATAATGGCACTAAAATAGGTACTAATGCTTTTACTCGTTCCACAAGTTTTCCGCTTTCAAAATCTGCTCCACGAGCTGTCTGTGCCTTCATAATCTTATCTAATTCTTCCATTAGAATTGGAATAAATCGAAGGGCAATTGACATCATCATTGCGATTTCATGAACTGGTACTTTCACCTTATTTAATGGTCCTAACACCTTTTCAATGGCATCTGTAAGCTGTGTTGGTGTCGTAGTATATGTCATAAGAGAAGAACCAATCACAAGTAAAATCAGTCGAATTCCCAAAAATGCAGCATTTCGAAGACCTTCAACTGTTATCTGTATGATTCCGTATTCGAATAACACGTGTTCTCCTGTAGCAAAGAATACATTAAATACTACAGCAAATAGCATAATCATAAAGATACTTTTTAACCCTTTTATAATGTAACCAAAAGGCACCTTCGATATTTTAATGACTGCACCAAGGAATGTGATTGCTACTACATAACCTGAAAAGCTTTTAAAGGTAAACAAGGAAATGATAAATAGCAATGTCCCAAATAATTTTACTCTTGGATCTAAACGATGAATCAATGAATCTGCTGGATAGTACTGTCCTATTGTTATATCTCTTATCATAGTATCAATCCCTCACCTTTTGCCCAATTCAGAATTTCAGTTTTTGCCTCAGCTACTGTAGTTGCATCTGTTGATACTGGTATTCCTATTTCCTTTAAGCCGTTCATGATGTAGGTAATCTGAGGCGCTGCTAAATGCATTTTTTCTAGCTCTTTGTATTGTTTAAAGACTTTCTTAGGTGTATCGTTGTAAGCCACTTCTCCATGGTTCATAACGATTAAGCGGTCTACATATTTTGCCACATCTTCCATACTATGTGAAACGAGAATTACTGTAATCTTCTTTTCATTCTGTAAACGCTTAACTAGTTCTAAGATTTCCTCTTTACCCAATGGATCAAGTGCTGCGGTTGGCTCATCCAATATTAAAACTTCCGGTTCCATAGCAAGAACTCCTGCAATCGCTACACGTCGTTTCTGCCCTCCTGAAAGTTCAAATGGTGATAATTCGTAAAATGCTTCACTAAGTCCAACATCTCTTAATGCCTGCTCTGCCCTTGCTCTTACGCTTTCCTTATCAAGTC
>CALFNR010000138.1:0-23570 GCA_937903005.1 uncultured Lachnoclostridium sp.
AGATATACGTTGTTTTTTTTAACTATACCCCGGTAGCTCGCGGGGAACGGCGGGGGGGTCACGACAAAACAGCGACCTCGCGTGCGCACATGAGAAGGGCCATTTGGAACATAAAAAATCAGAAAAATGCGAGAATCTTACATAACTAGAAAAGATGTATACGCGTTTCACTAAAATCTATGGTATAAAAATATCGTGGATTTATAGGAAGACGATTCTTGGCATGTGTGAATCGTCTTTTATTATCCCTTGGCGCAACTTTCGTTGCATGGTGCGTAATGTTGTAGGGTGATTCTCCACACCAAAATTGGCAGTGGGATTTTGCCTTGCTTACTGCATCAATTTATTAGGAGGCTATATGTCACAAAGAAATAAGCCATATAAAACTAAAGAGTGGAAAGAGGTACGTGCTCATGTTTTGAAAATGGATAAAGGCCTATGTCAAAGATGCTTAGGCAAATACAAGCCGATACCTGGAATGCCTAGAAAAAGAACAAAAGCCACTCTGGTACATCATAATTTCGAATTAGAAGAGTACCCGGAATGGAAATATTCGATATATGCCACTATTGGAGGAAAAAGAGTTAGAAATCTTTATTCTTTGTGTCATGATTGCCACGAAGAAATACATGCTAGAACTCATCGCAGTAGATCGTTTAAACCTAAGAACGATACTTTTACAACTGAAGAAAGATGGGATTAGGAGAACACCATGGCAAGAAAAAAAACAATTGAAAAAATAGATTTCAATGCGATGTTTGAAGATTTTACGAATCGAATCAGTGCAAACGAAGTATTGAAAACCAATCCATTACTTAATCAACAATTAAGAGACTTTAAACGAATGTCTGATATGAATGATAAATTATGGGATAGCATTCAAGAACAGGGATACACGACAATTAATACTAAGACAGGTGCAATTGTTGTGAATCCAGCTGTTGCGGCATTTAATAAAAACGCTTCTACATGTCTAAAGGTTGCACAGTGGATTGAAGAAAAAACAAAGGCAGTGACAGTCAGTGCAGAAGAAAAGAGCTGGTAAGCAACACGCTCCAACGCTAAAAATACCTAGAGATGTAGAAAAATATATGAAACAAGTTGAGAACGATAAGCCTAGAGCTTGTAAAGATCAACATAAACTTGTTTCTCTTGTAAGAAAAGCTTTTGCTAAAGGAGATATATATGTAAATAAAGAACAGTATGATGCATATTTGAAAATAGGTTTAGCGATGTTTGAAGAGATATTTCCATGGCAACGTTTTTTGTGCATATTATTACTTTGTACTTATTACTGTAAAGATGATAGACCACGATTTAATCACGGATTAGTTATGCTGGCGCGAGGCGCTGGTAAGGATGGTGTGATTGCGTGGTTTTCTTTATGCCTGACTTCCAAAAATAATCCTGTTAAGGATTACAACATTGATATTTGCGCAAACAACGAAAGACAATCGTTACAACCAGTTGAAGATGCTGTTAAATTTCTCGATGAGCCAAAGTATATTGATGCTAATAAATCTTCATTCTATTGGACAAAAGAAACGATACGAGGTTTAAAAAATGGTGGAAAAGTAATTGGCCACACAAATAATGCACGTGGAAAAGATGGCTTGCGCTCTGGATGTGTGATATTGAATGAGATACATGAATATCAAGAATACGCAAATATTGATGTTTTCTTGACAGGGTTAGGAAAAAAAGCGTGTCCTCGCTCAATTTATTTCACTACAAATGGAAATGTTAGAGATGGTGTATTAGATGATGAACTAGCTCAAGCAGAAGACATCTTAAATGGAGATGTTGCTGATGGAGGCTTTTTACCATTTATTTGCAGAATTGATTCCAAAGAAGAGGCATATGAGGAAGAAAATTGGTATAAAGCAAATCCATCACTTCAATACTTTCCAAATCTTCTTGATGAAACAAGAAAAGATTTTATTAAGTGGAGAGATGCGCCTGCTACATTGCCTGGATTTATGGCAAAGAGAATGAACTTACCTACTTTGGCTAGTGCGCAGGCAGTTGCAGAATATGATCAGATTAAATCAACTAATAAACCTATTCCGTATGAAGAAATCAAAAAGAAAAGATGTATTGTTGGAATTGATACGGCTCAAACTTCTGATTTTATGTCTGTGTCAGCTTTATTTAAAGTTGATAAAAAACTTATTGTACTCAATCACACATGGGTGTGTTTACAGTCAAAAGATTTACCAAGGGTGAAATTCAAGTCACAGTTTCCGCGATTAGTAGAAATGGGACTACTTACACTTGTAGATGGTCCGGAAATTCCACCGTATATGGTGATTGACTATATTGAAAATTTAAAGCATGAGTATCGAATACAAAAAGTTGTACTTGACTCATTTAAGTATTCTATTTTTTCACAAGAACTGGAAAAAATTGGTTTTTCAGATAAGTTTAAAAATCTTCGACTAGTTAGACCTCTAGATGTTGGTAGAGCACAGCCAATAATATGTAGTGCATTTATGCAAGAAAAATTTGTTTGGGGTGATAATCCGATGCTTAGATGGGCAACAAACAACACAAAAATTGTTCCTTACAACGCTAAAAATGCTACATATTCAGAAACAGGCGCATATACATTTGGAAAAATCGAACCAAAGTCAAGAAAGAACGATCCGTTTATGTCTTTGGCACATGCGATGGTTGAAGAACCGTCATTAAAAGAAGGAATGGGATTCAACCCTGATGTATTTAAGGCTGTTGTAATTTCATAGAAGGGAAAAGTAAATGGCAAAGTTACTAGATTTTTTAGAAAAAGCGTTATTCCCGGAAAACAAAAAAGAGGTTTCGCTAAATGAATGGGTAGCGAGTGACGATACCATTTATCAACTATGGGCATATCGTTTAGCATTACATATAGCAGCAGAGACTCTTGGAACACTTTTATCTAAATGTGAATTTAAAACTTTCATAAAAGGTGAAGAAACAAAAAATGCAAACTATTACTTATTAAATGTTGAAACAAATCCTAATCAATCTGCTGCTGAGTTTAAAAAACAGATGGTCAGAAGAATGATATTAAATCCTGATCATGATGTATTGATTCTAAACATGAATGTTATTGGTTCTGAATTGAATCAAGGATTATATGTTGCATCAGATTTCCAAAGAGACCCGACACAGATTTATGAAGCAAAATTCAAAAATGTAAATATAGATGTATTTGATGATGGCGGTATTCCGTTAAAAGGTGTTTTTGGCGGTGATAAAGCAATTTATATGAAGTATACAAATAGCGAATTAAACCAAATATTTATGGAAATGCGAAAACAGTATGCTGATATGATTGAGAATGCAATGAAAGCTGGTGTATATCGTCAAAAATATGTTTTAACAATGGATCAGACTGCTATGGTTGGAGATGATGATTTTGAAGAAAACATGAGGAAACTTACAAATGATTCTTTTAAAGCATTTGTAACTGGAAATGAAGCTATTCTTCCTGTGTATGCTGGTATGAAAATTGACCAAACATCAGCAGGTGCTGACTTAGGGCAAAATGCATCTGTAGCAAACAAATCTGTAAATTCAATATTAGATGAAGCTCTATCAAAAGTTGGTAGGGCTTTTAATATTCCTAAATCTGTAATGTTAGGAGACTTTGAAAAGGATGATTTAGACAACATATTGACATATTCACTAGATGGGATAGCTGAAATGATATCTCAAGCATTTAATAGAAGATGGTATGGTTATCGTTCTTATAAAAATGGAACCTATTGCAAGCTTGATACAACGAATGCAAGACATTTAGATATGGTATCTATTGCATCTATTTCAAATAACATTATTTCTTCTGGAATTTACACAATTAATGAAGTTCGTGAAAAGGTCGGAGAACCACTTGTAGATACGAAGATTGGTGATACGCATTTTATAACACGTAACTATGCAGTAATTGGAGACGCATATTTAGATGATCCATCGAATACAATTACAGAAGATACAGGACAAGCAGCAGATAATCCAGCTGTGCATAAAGATAACAATTCTGAACAAGAAGAGGAGACAAAAAGAAATGATTCAAGCAAGAGCTGAAGAAAATGTAATCACTTTGAATATTCATAACTCCGTAGGAGAAAGCTATTGGAAAAGAAGTGATAGAGAAGAAAACTGTGTAGAAGATGTTGAAGATCTTCAAAAGTTATTAAACAAAAATAAAAATGCATCGCGCATTGATGTATATATCAACTCTCCTGGTGGTTCTGTATCAGAAGGTATTTCAATTTACAACATTTTAAAAAGAACACGTGCTTATAAACGCGTGTTTATTGATGGCTTTGCTTGCTCAATAGCATCCGTAATTGCGATGGCTGGAAACTCTATTTCAATGCCGAAAAGTTCCATGCAAATGATCCATAATGCGTGGACTTGGGCTGCTGGAAATGCAAACGAGTTAAGAAAGACAGCAGATGATTTGGACAAGATAAATGAAGTGGTTGTCAATGCTTATATGAGCAAGTTTAAAGGCACAGAAGAAGAACTCAGAAAGCTATTAGACAACGAATCTTATCTTACTGCTGATGAATGTCTTCAATATGGATTGTGTACAAAAATCGTTGAAGACAGTGAAGATACACAGAGTGATGTTGAAGAAGGCTTAGAAGCAACTACAAATATGTTTGAAAATAAGCTAAATCAGCTTATTTCAATAAAAAATGCAATTAGAAATTTGGGAGTGGAGACAGTTCCATCAGAGACAGTCAAAGAACCAACAGGGGAGACGGTCAAAGAAGATGAAACAGTCAATGAAACATTGAAGAGTAAAGTTGCAGATAGAAACGTAGTTAAAGAAAAAGTAGAAGAATTCAAAGTAACTGAATTACAGAAATTTTTCAACTACAAACCAGAAAAATAAGGAAGGAAAAAGTATGAACTTAGACAAGATTACAGCAATGAACAAAGAATTATCAGAATGCATCAAGAATGGAGATACAGAAACATTTGTAAATAAGCTAAATGAAAAGCTAGAAGAAAATGTACTTTATGCAACACAAAATGAAGTAAATAAACTATATGAGGCTTATAAAGATGAAACAGATGATAGAATTCTTGCTTCAAATGGTATTAGACCTTTAGCATCTGAAGAAAAGACTTTCTATGATTCTCTTATCCAAAATACAAAAAATGAACTTACAAATTTTGAAGTAACATTGCCAAAGGTTACAGAAAATAAGATTTTTGAGGATATTGAAAGAGATCATCCTTTACTTAGTGCAATTGATTTTGTTAACTCAAAGGGATTAACAGAATGGATTTTAAACAAAGACCTTAACTACGCTTATAAATGGGGTGATTTGAATGACACTGTTACACAAGAAGCTTCTGCAGCTTTTACAAAAGTTGAATTCAGTCAGTTTAAATTATCTTGCTGGATTCCAGTACCAAAGACAATGCTTGATTTAGGAATGATTTGGCTAGATCAATTTGTTACACGATACTTATCTGAAATTATTGCACGTGCATTAGAACATGCAATTATCAACGGTACAGGTCAGAAGCAACCAGTAGGTATGATTAAAACAGTCGATATTTCAAATCAAACAACTCCAGCAGTAGACAAGGAAGCAACAAAGATTACGAGTCTTGATACAACTACTTTTGGCGCAATTGCAGCTAAGTTAACGGATAACGGTAAGAGAAATGTAAGTTCTTTTGCTATGATTGTTAACCCCCTTGATTACTGGGAATTAGTATATCCAGCACTTTTCTATACAAATGAAAACGGGCAAGTAGTAAAGTCAAATCTTCCAATTACAATTTACCAGTCACTTGAGCTTGCAAGAGGAAAAGCAATCTTTGGCCTACCGGAAAGATACTTTGCAACAGCAGGATTTGGGGCAACATCTGGCAAGATTGAATATTCTGACCACTACAAATTTTTAGAGGATGTACGAACATTCAAGGCACGTTGTGTTGCTTGGGGAACACCTAAAGACAATACATCATTCTATGTTTACGACATTACGGAACTTGAACCAGCAGCTATTACTGTTAAGACGTCAGCAAAAACGGCAGTTGCTAGTCAGAAAGCTGTAAAGTAAGAAAGAGAGTATGAGATATGTCTGTAATGAATAATGCTGATATTGCAAAACTTCTACAAGAAGTTAAGGCATATCTCGGCATAACGTGGATTGATGAAGATAACGATAATCTTTTAAGATCATATATTCGCATGTCTGCTAAGAGATTGGAATCGATTTTTGGCGGAGATTTAAATTTTATCGATGGAGAAGAATCTTATGATGTTTTGGCACATGAGCTTCTTCTCAATCGTGTTTTTTATCAACGTGAGAAAGCTTTGGATGATTTTGACGGGAATTATCGCGGTGAATTGTTAACTCTTAGAAATCTTGGAAAAATTAAATTGATGCAAGAAAGGGAATCTAATGCTGAACAACAATAAAACGTATGATAATAGAAATCTACGAGATAGACAGAAAGTCTTTAATGATGGTATTGTTAACTTTTTTATTGCAGAAGAAAGAGTTCTAATACGCCAAAAAGCACATTTCTATTTTTCAAAAGAATCAGTTTCTTATGAAAAATATATTGAAGCTTCTCAAAATTCAGAAAGAAAAGTTATTGCAATTGGTGTACCGGCACAAAGCGTTGAAATTGAACATGGCGACATAGCACTAATTAATGATACATATTATGTTGTAGATCATGTTCAATACAAAGATTACAATCGTCCAACTTGGTATAAGGTGTTTTTGAATGAATCAACAATTCCATTTATAAGAGGTAGCTCAGATGAAGAAGTTTGAATCTTATGAATACTTTTTGAAAGATCTTGAAGAGAATACAGGCTATCAAGTATATGATCAACGTACTGATGCACATGGTGTAAAAACACCTTATATTGTGTGTCAACGAGTTTCAAATAACGATTTTCATGCGGATAATGGAATTCTTTTAAAAAAAGATCAGATTTCCGTTAATCTACACACTTTTCAAAAAAATTACTCCTTGAATGGGGAAAAGGTTAAAGCAGAAAAGAAATTAGAAACCTATTTAAGTGAATGTGGAAGCCTTTTTGATAGAGATGAAGATTGGCTCGATGATATTAATTTATATCGTATCTCATATGGATTGGAGATTTGCTATGACTAGTCACGGAAGAATTGTTTCAATAGATCATCTTGGTTCTGAATTGAGCGAAATTTTTAAAGAAATTGAATCTGAAGATATTCAAAACAGATGTGGCGAAATAGCATATGAAATCGTAAAAAAATATCGCCCAATTATTAAAGCTAAAGCAAAAGGGCATATTGATAAAAAAAGTGGAAGAAAGAAATATGTAAACAATTTCGTTTCTGTTTCGAAAAAAGATGGGAAGAGCTTGTATGGTGCTTCTCTGTGGAATAAACAGTACACATTATCTCACTTAATTGAGGATCCACATACTTTGTGGCAGGGTGGAAGGACTAAAAATACTTATGAATTTTTCAAAGAAACGGAACCATTAATGAATAAAGAATTTTCAGACAAATGTAGAAAGGCAGTGCAAGATGCACTAAGAAAATAGAAAGGTATAATATGGCAACTGAAAAGGTTAAATTTGGCTTATCAAACATTTATTTTGCAGAAAGAACAGGAACTGATGAAGGTGAGGTTACTTATAAGGCACCTGTTAAATGTCCAGGAGCTGTAAATGCATCAATTTCAAGAAATACAGATCAAAATATTTTCTATGCTGATAATAAAGCATATTTTGTTTCTAATACAAAATCATCTGTTGAAATTGAACTTGAAGTAGCAGATATCGCAAAGGAATTATTGACTACATTTTTAGGATATATTAAGTCTTTAAATGGCTCACTTTTGGAAACAAATGCGGCCGTAACTCCGTCTTTTGCAGTTTTGTTTCAAATTGAAACTGACAATAAAGCGCGAAAGATTTGCTATTACAATTGCACAGCAGCTGAATCTGATGAAGAATACGGCACGAAAGAAGACACAATTGATCCAACTACATCCACACTAAAAGTTACATGTACTGGTGAAACAGTTGGTGATTACAGCGTTTTTAGAGAAATCGCATACTCTGGTGATAAGAACTATGATACATTTTTCAATACTGTAAAAGTTCCTACATCTGAACAAGCACAAGAGTTATCAATGGACAACCCAGACAAGGCAGTTATTTAACTGCCTTTTTTGATGAAAGGAAAAGCTATGGCAACAGATAATTTGTTATGTGGAATGCATCATTTAAACGTTACACAAATTGGGAGTGGCTATGATGGAAAAAGCCATCGTTCCCACACTTCTTATGAAGTTGATATGGCAGGCTCAGATGAAGGAATCGATTATTGGAAGAATTTGATGCCTAATACAAAATGGTATTGTGCAGGAGCTTGGGGAAATGACAAGTCTGGAAACACTAGATTTTTCTGGAGCGTAGATGCTAACGGAAACCCAAAATCTGTAATGTGTGCTGATAATATGCTTAGAGTTGTTACACTTGCACTTACTCACTCTAATAGAAATTTCATTGTAGGAAAAACTTACGGCTACAACGAAGCGATGTACCAAGAAGGAGTTTCTGGAAATGCATCTGGAAATCACATTCACGTTGAATGTTGCACAGGCAGAGTAAAGGCAAAAGTTAGAAACTCAAAAGGCTTCTACGTGCTTCCAAATATGTTACCACTCAACAAAGTTATGTTCTTACTAAAAGGATATACAACGATTGTAAATGGTGGAGGATTGACCTGGAAGTATGTAGACAAGGCAACTGTTCAAGCATCTGCAACAGGAGAAAAAGTAGACCAAATCTTACATGTTGGCTCCCATGCAAAATTTGCAAGCTCTATGAAAGTCCAAAAAGTAGATGCAAAAAAAGGACTTGTATACGTTCCGGACATTGGTGGATGGATCAGTGCGAAGCCTTTAACAGAAGTGAGTGCAGCTGACGGAAGTTTAGACCAACACTTACATGTTGGCTCACAAGTTACTATCAAAGGTGTATTTACCGTGACTGATATTAGTACTAAGGGGAACTGCGTTAAGCTAAAGGCTTACTCAGGCACTACCGATAATTGGGTTTTCGATTATTGGATCAAGGCAAAGTGCTTAACTGAAGTAGCTTAAAAGAGTTGGAGGTAATAATGATTTTATCAGATAAGGTATATAAAATTTTAAAATGGATTGCTTTAATTGCTTTACCTGCAATTGGTACTTTTTACTCAACAATTGGAGCAGTTTGGAATCTTCCATATACTGCAGAAGTTGCTAAAACTTTGCAAGCCGTGGGCACTCTTATTGGTGTTTTGATAGGTGTTTCTGCAATGAATCTAAAATCCCAAAGTGATATTGAAACAGAAGAAACAAATAGTGATGAAAACTAAGCAGGATATTTCCTGCTTTTTTTGGAGGTAAACCATGAATGAAGTAAAAGTTAATAAAACAAAATACCCAATTTTAGGCACTGGAGAAACAGTGCTAATTTGCATGGAAGAATTGCATTCAGATTTTTTTAGACTATGTAATACATTTCAAAGTGCTCTAGCTAAAGGGGAAGTTCCTTTGATGGATGTTACAGGAAAAATTATGTATTGCTTTATAAAATCTGCAAATGAAGACTCTTTCAAGTCTTATAAAGAATTTATGAAATCAATTCATAAACTATCTGATTTTTTAGATGCAAAAAATGCAGAAGCAATCTTAGCTGAAATAACAGCAATCTTTCTAGATGATGAAGAACTAGATAAAACAAAAAATGAGAAAAAAAAAGAAACGGCAGACCTATAAGCACTGCTGAATTTATTGTAGCGTGTTTATCTTTAAAACTTACGATGAGTGATATCAGAGCTTTAAGGCTGAACACGCTTTTTCTTTTACTAAGTGCTAAAGCACAAATCAATCGTGAAAATAGCGATACCAAAAATGGCACAATTCGCAAAGCTACACAGCAAGATATTGATGCCTTTTTTTCATGATATAAATGGAGGATTGAACGATGGCAAAAGAAGAATTGGGGATGGTCATTAAGCTTGAAGCTGATGCCAACAATTTACAGCAAGAATTACGTAAATTGCAATCTAATTTGGTTTCTATTGATAAGCAAGGTAGAAGCTTAAAAAATGCAGTTAAGTTTGATTCTTCTAATGTTAGTAACTATGCAAAGGTAGTGGATAATTTAAAAACAAAGCAAACTGAATTAGCTAAAGTTTTAAGCACTACCCAAGAAAGAGGAAAAAATCTTAATGCAGCTTATGCTCTTCAAGTGTCAAAAGTTAAGGAACTAGAAGCAACATACAAAAATCAAGAGATCGTTCTCGAACAGCTAAAAGCCAAATATGGAGAAAACTCAGAAGAAGTAAAAAAATATTCTGCACAGCATGAAAAGACTAAAGAAGCTTTAGATGAAGCTGTCAGTAAAGAAAAACTTCTTGAAGATGCACTACAGAGCAATCAAAAAAAATATGATGAAACAAGTGCAAAAATTACTGAAACAAGTGCTGAATTAAAAAAATATGAAAATGCATTAGAAGGAACAGGAACAGAGGCAGATAAGGCAAGCAATGAGCTAAAAAAATATGGAACGTCTGCAGAGGACGCAGGGAATTCTGCTAGAAAAAGTGCAGAAGCTTCTGAGGTAGTTAGTGAAAAGCTAACAGCATTAAATGTTGCGGCTGGTCAATTAGTTGCTGATGGAATAAAAAAGCTGATTGATGGATTTAAAAATCTTGCAACTAGTGTTGTAGATTCCGGCTCTTCACTAGAAGATGGTGTAAATGGATTGGCTGCAATTCTGCAAGTTTCTAAGGATAGTTATACGATTCGCGACTTATCAGATTATTTTGAAGAACTTGGAACAAAGTCCAAATATTCTGCAGCAGAAATTGCTAACAACGCGCAAATTTTAGCAAATGCTGGCTATGAATCTGATCAGATAAAGGATTCTATAAAAGTAATCGGAGATTTAGCTGCAGGTACTGGTGAGTCTTTTGAATCTATGTCAAACATTGTTGTTGACGGATTAGCTGCGTTCGGAATGAGTGCAAATGAAGCAACACATTTTTCTGATGTACTGGCAAAATCTGCCATTTCATCAAATACAAATGTAGAAATGATGGGTGAAGCATTTAAATATGTTGGATCAGTTGCTGGAACATTTGGATACTCAGTAGAAGATGTAGGTGTTGCTTTGGGCGCGATGGCTAACCAAGGTATCAAAGCATCTACTGCAGGTACATCTTTGAGATCAATTCTTACAAGACTAGCCACAAATACATCTGATGCACGAACAGCAATTGAAGATTTAGGTATTTCTTTCTTTGATGCAGATGGGAAAGCAAGAGATTTAATTGGCTCTCTTGGACCTGACGGAGTTGCTGGCACTGCAGATGATACGACAGGTATATTAGATGATTTGCGTTCTGCTTTATCTGGTATGAATGATGAACAGAAAGCAACAATTGAAAAAACAATTGGCGGACAACGTGCGATGACAGCTCTTGCGGCAATTGTTAATACTTCTACAGATGATTGGAATAAATTGAAATCAGAAGTGGCTGACTACAATGGCACTGTCGAAGGTATGGCAGAAACCAGACTCGATTCTTATTCTGGCGATATTAAGGTTTTAAAAAATAACTGGGAGCAAACAGCTTCTACGCTATTTAAAGAAGTAGAACCATCTTTAAGAAAGGTAATACAATCACTTACAACTTTGATGCAAACTGATTTCTTTAAAAAGGATATAAAAAAAGTAGCTGAAGGATTTGCTGATGCATTATCAAAACTTGGAGATATTATTTCTTCTATAAATCCTAAAACTGTTGCTACAGCTTCTACGTTTGCTAAACTTACGGCTACATTTGGCGGTACTGTGACACTTTTGCCAAAAGCTGTAAATTTATTTAGTTCAGTAGGATCTACTGTACAGAAATTAGGCACTTTAACTATGGCTTTGAGTAATACGTTCAGCCATGCGACTTCTACTACTGCAGCATTTCAAGGTGCTGCATCTGTCCTAGGAAGCGCTGGGCTTCCTCTCATTGCTACTGGTGTTGGGTTAGCTGCTACTGCATTTGTGGCATTCACAAGTGGATTAAATGAAGCACAGCAAGTTCATAGAGAAGAAATGAATGCTCTATATGGCTTAAACGAAGCTACACAAACTACTATCGATAATGTGCATACACTTTCGGAAAGCTATACAACTTTACAAGAATCGACAGCAAATAATGCTTCTTCTGTTACTGCGCAATACTCTTACTATGAACAACTTGCTACAGAATATGATTCTATTATCGCAAAACAAGACCAAATGACAGATCAAGATAAGGATCGAGCAAATACGATTCTAACAATTCTTTCTGAGGCATTTGGGGTAGAAAAAACTGATATTCAAGAGTTAATAAATGAACATGGTGGATTATCTTCAGCAATTCAAGAAACCATAGAAAAGAAAAAAGCAGATGCTTTATTAAATGTTTATCAAGAACAATATGCACAAGCAATAAAAAATGTTTCAGAAGCACAAGCTGAACAAAACACTTTGCTTGCAGAACGCGAAGAAAAGCAAACATTAGTAAATCAGCTTACGGATCAAGCAACAGCATTGCACCATTTACTAAGTGACTCAGAAGGATTAACTGCTGAACAAGCTCAAAATCTAACTAATAAATATCAAGATGTTTTAGGCAAATTGTCTATAGCACAAGACTCTCTTGGAAAGGTAGATACCGCATTAGATGAAAACAAAGCCACTCTTGAAGAAAGCCAATCCACGATTTCAAACTATGAAGCATTGGTTGGCGCTGCATCAAGTGGCAGTGCTGAGGATGTAGAACTGGCTACTGCTAGAATGACAAGCAGTTTCAAGACTGCTAATGATGCATCATACAATTCGCTTTATGAGCAAACACAAAATTATAGAAAGCAGTGGCAATCAGCAAAACAGGAATGCGATTCTGGAAGTGGTAAAGTAAGCCAAACACAAGTTGATCTCTATAAAAAACTATATGACATGTCTAATAGTGAACTTAGCAAAGCACGAAAGCAGTGGAAAGAATATGGAAAAAATCAAGTTGAAGGTGCAGAGGAAGGCCAAAAATCTGCCCAAAAAGGCCTAAATAGAACTAGTAGTGAAAGTGCCAAGCAGTCGAACGATGCTTATAAAACTAGTGCAGGTGTCAATTCTCCATCTAAGATCTGGTACCAATACGGTGTTTATCAAGCACAAGGCGCTATCAATGGTATGAATTCAATGCAAGGTCAAGTTTCAGCTGCTGCAAGGCGCTTAGCCGATGCAGCTAATAATGCATACAAAAAACGATTGGACATTCGTTCTCCTTCTAGAGTTATGAAACAAAACGGCATTTTTACAGCACAAGGTGCTATCAATGGTATGGATGAAATGCTTCCAAAGTTAGCATTAAAAGGTCAAGAAATGGCTGAAGCAATGAATGATTCTATACAAGGCTATATTCAAAGAGGTTCATTAAACAGCACCACAAATCAATATTCTGATAATTCTACATACTCACCATCTATTAGCATTCAAATTGTACAGCGTGAAGGAGAAGATGCGAATGCTTTAGCTAGAAGAGTGTCTGAGTTGATCAGCAGTGAAACGAAGAGGAAAAAAGCAGTATGGCAGTAAAAAGAAAAAAATTTGTTTTTAACGGATTTGATTCTGAAACATTCGGACTATATCTAACTGGGACAGAAACTTTTGATAGCACTTCTAAAAGACAAACAAAATATCATATTCCAGGTAGAAATGGGGATCTGATTGTTTCCGATGATGACTATGAAAATGTAACGTACAAATTGAAAGTTGGGCTCATCGGAGATGATGCAAGTCAGCTTAAAGATATAACACATACGCTACACAGTAAAGTTAGACAGTTGCGTAGCGTTCTTCTTTCTTCTAAAGGATACTGTAAGCTAAGTGATGATTATCATCCAGATGAGTATAGGATGGCACAGTTTGTAGGAAATATTTCATTTGACATAACAAATTATCAACATGCAGAAGCTACTCTTGAGTTTGATTGCAAGCCACAACATTTCTTAACTGTAGGACTAAATAAATATGATTTTACTAGTAATGGAATACTTCAAAATTTTACATATTTCTCATCTAAGCCGTTGATCAGAATATACGGAAAGGGGAAAGTTGAAGTAGGAGACGGAATCATAAATATCACTGAAGAAGGAACTTCCTATATAGATATTGATTGTGAAAGTGAAGATGTATATGAGGGTGCTACAAATAGAAATGAAAATGTTGAAATTTCATATCAAGGAATTTCCCATTTATTTCCTAGACTTGATCCAGGAAAAAATGTAATCAATCTAGGTGATGGTATCACAAAGGTTGTCATACAACCTAGATACTGGATGTTGTGAGGTGTATATGAAACCTATACTATATAAAAGCAATGAAATCAAGTTTACAACTCAGGGATATGGAACACTATCAGATGCTATTTCTTGCAAAGTAACAGAAGAATTAAATGGTACATTTGAATTAGAAATGCAATATCCAGTTGAAGGTATACATTATGAAAAGTGTGCTTTAGGGAACATTATTTTTTCTAAACCTGCTCCAAACCGCGATGGTGAACCATTTGTGATTTATAAAAAAACTTCACCGATTAATGGCATTGTTACGATTTACGCAGAGCACATAAGTTATAGACTGTCATATATACCTGTAAAGCCATTCAAAGCAAACAATTGTGTTGAAGCATTGCAAGGACTTGTAACAAATTCAATTGAAAAAAATCCGTTTTCTGTATGGACTGACAAAAGTGTCAATACACCATTTGAAACGACTATACCGCAAAGCTTTAGAACCTGTTTAGGCGGAGTGGAAGGATCTATTTTAGATACATATAAAGGCGAGTACGAATTTACTCGCTTTTTAATTAAACTTCATACACATAGAGGGACTTTAAAAAGCCGAGCAAAAATTGTTTATGGAAAAAATTTAATTGATCTAACGCAAGAGGAGACGATTGAAAATACCATTACTGGAATTGTCCCATATTGGAAAGGAAGCGTCACATATGAAGATGGCGGAACTGAAGATATAGTTGTAACGCTACCTGAAAACACAATTCAAAGTGAATATGCTGATAAGTATCCATATAAAAGAACTGTCACGAAAGACATGTCGGAATACTTTGAAAGCCAGCCTACAGAAGAACAACTTAGAAAACAAGCACAAGATTTTGTTAAAGATAATGTAACAGGAAAGCCGGATGTTAGCCTAAAAGTTTCATTCCTTGCATTAAGCAATACAGAAGAAAATCGTGGCTTTGTAGAAGAAATGGTAAATATTGGTGATTATGTTCCTGTTTACTTCTACAAGCTTGGAATCGAGACAACTGCTGAAGTAGTAGGAATTACATATGATGCTTTACTGGACCGCTATGATGAAATTGAGCTAGGAAAAATGAAAGATTCGATTTCTACAACGATTGCGGATATTCAAAAAGATACAGATGATGTGTTTGTAAAAAAGTCTGATCTAGAAATTGCGATTGCTTTAGCCCAAAAGCTTTTAAATGGAGGACTTGGTGGATATTTAGTAACAAACAATGTAAATGGCCATCCTTCTGAATTGATAATCGGTGACTCACCAAATATAGAAACTATGGTGAATTGCATACGCTTAAACAAAGCTGGATTAGGCATATCGAAATCCGGATATGCAGGCCCATACGTCACAGCGATCACAGGTGAAGGAATTGTAGCCAATGCAATTAACACTGGAGAACTAAACGGAAACATTATCAAAGCTAATACAGTCAAGATTGGTGCTTTAGACGAAGAAGTCACGGATTCTATAGATAATGCTAATAGCAATGCAAATAGAGCACAAAGTACAGCTGATAATGCAAAAGCAGCTGTTGATGAAGCAACTTCAAAAGCTGATAAAGCACAGGGTACAGCAGATAATGCCCAAGCATCTGCAAACAACGCAAACAGCAAAGCACAGCAAGCACAAGCGGATGCAGACGATGCCACTAAGTTAGCACAAAACGCATGGCAAGGCATTGATGATTTATTACAAATAATTGTGGCTGATAACACAGGTGTGAAAGTTAAAGAAGCGAGAGATTCATCAAATTACTCTTGGACTCGTTCGGATGGAATGCATGTAATGGTTGCAAATGAAGAAGTGGCTAAATTTGGACAAGAATCACATATTTATAACTTGGCTGTCAGTGGTTTTTCAATGTTTGGTGCACACAGAGCAGAAACAATAAAGCTAAACGGTAAAGAGTTTACAGCCTTTTTTTATATAGGAGATGTTAAATAATGGCAACACTTAGAGTAGCAAAAAGAATTAAAGAATATAACTCTAGTAACTATGCTGATTTATATGTATATGCCGATGAAGTCGAAGTGGATATTGCGAATAATAGATCTCGTGTTGAAACATCGTTAGGAATTTATACTTCTAAATCTACTTATACTTATCAGGCACAAGAAATGAGTGCTGGACTAACTGGCGCATCAGATAAATCATGGGGATTTACATCTCTTAGTGGGCAAGAATATCATGAATTATTGAAAGGCTCTTTTTGGGTTACACATGCTAGTGATGGAAAAGGCACAGCATCAGTTTGGTGGTGGTTCAAAACAACATGGGGCAACAGTTTTGGAACGGCCACAAGCTTCGACATTGGATTGTCTACGATTCCACGAGCTTCTGTTCCTTCCATAAACACTTGGCCAAACAACAGTCCAGATATAACAGCTGGCCAGACATGCACAATTCACATGAATAAAAAAGCCAGCTTTACGCACAAAGTAACTTATGGCTTTGGTCAAAAAAATGGAATAATTGCTACATCGGCAGTTGATAACTGCTCATGGACTCCACCTTTAGATTTGCTAAGTCAAATTCCTAACTCACAGACAGGGCAAGGTACAATCTGGGTAGAAACATATAGCGGTTCGACAAAAATTGGCAGTACACAAGCTTGCCTGTTTACACTGCATGTTCCATCCGATTCAGCTCCAAATCTAGGAACACCAACGATTACAGAGAACAATGCAAAAGTTTCTGCAAAAGGTACGAACATAACCGTTCAACAAATTTCAAGCAAAACAATCAAAGCAACTGCAAGTTCAAAATATTATTCAAATATTAAATCTGTAACTATTGATGGAGTTAATATGACAGCTAAAGACGGAGCGTATTCAGTTACGGTTGGTAACTTGAACGGTGGAAAATACACGATCGTTGCAACTGACAGTAGAGGGCTGAAGACAACAAAAGTAGTTGAACAAACTTTTTATTCTTACTTTAAACCTCAAATCACAGATGTTAGCTTGAAACGTACATCAGAAACTGGAGCAGAAGGAACTCTGAAGCTTGACGGTAAGTATTCAACAACACTAAGCAATACAGTGAAAATTGAAATAATGCGAAATGACGAATCGTCATACAGCATTCTGAATGCAACTTTGAGCAATGGTACAGTCTCAGCTAGCAAAGGCTACTCAGACTTAGCTTACAGTGCACCATGGAGCATTCAAATTCGCATTACTGACTCTTTTGGAGAAGTTGCAACTACAATAGCTAAGTTGGGTGTTGGTCAATTTGCTTTTGCGATTGGAGAAACTGGAGTAGTTCTAGGAAAAGAAAGTTGGATTTATGATGGGCAAAATAACATGCGTAAATTTATTGACTTTTTTTACCCTGTAGGTAGCTTTTACGATACTACTGATGAAAATTTCAACCCAAATGAAATATGGGGAGGGAAATGGGAAAAAGTAACAGATAGAATGCGCATTGGTGCTGGAAATAGTTATAAATCAGCTTCAACTGGTGGTTCAACTTCACATAAGCATACAACTCAAGGACATGCAATAACTATAGACGAAATGCCTGCTCATAATCATCCATTCAAAGGAAATACAGCAGGTTACAGTGGAGGTACTGCTTATACATTGCATTTTGGTAATGGGAATCCAGGAACTTGGGACGGATACGATGGTAGTTTAATTTTGAACCGAGGCGGTAATAAAGCACATAGTCATGGTGATACAGGAACATCATCGAATTTACCACCTTATTACGCAACATATATGTGGCATAGATTGTCTTAAAGGAGGACAAAATGACAGCAATCAAAATACAAACAAATTTAATTGGCAGCATGTGCATTCCACCAATTGTTAACTTGAAACAATATGATAAATCAGTTGACAGCAATGGAAAAACAATTGAAATCGAACTTCTCAATGGAACGGATACATATTCGATTCCGTCTAGCTCAAATGTAACGATCCGCGCAACAAAACCAGATGGAACAGGGTATGAATATCCTTGCACATATTCTGGAAATGTAGTTTCTGTTGAAGTAAAAGAACAAATGACTGTGTGCAGTGGTCGATATTTAGCAGAAATCCGTATCGTAAAAGGTGATAACGTTCTTGCTACGACAAACTTTTATATGTCTATCGAACCTTCTGCATTGAGAAGCGACACAGTTATTTCTGATACGGATCTTCCATTACTTGAAAAAGCATCACAGTCATATGATTTTATTTCAAATGCAGATGATAGAGTCAAGGAAGCAAAGGCTTCTGCGGAAACTGCTATAGAAAAGGCTGAAGAAGCTAGTAATCATGCAAGCAATGCGAAAAAAAGTGAAATTAATGCATCTAGCAGTGCTAATGAAGCTAAGGAGAGTGCTGCTTCTGTTGCTGATGTAGTTTCAGACGTTAGTCAACTAAAGGAAGATTTAGCTAACATAAATGAAGTAATTGTATCTGTATCACTACCAGAGCAAATTGTATCTACCTCTGATTTTTCAGAGAAATCCACAGCAAAAATGGAAGGCAATACTTATACTTCAAACGATATGTTTGGAGGTATTGGTGGATTTAAAAATGGTAAGCATTATAAAATAATTTTTGTGCCGGCGAGTGATGGCTATTTTACAATAAAGACTATTTTAAATGGAGGTTACCGAGACAATTTTATTACAGGTACTTATATTAAGGCTAATACAGCATATGTTGTTGATGTGCCGAACACCATTGATTTCTCAAACGTAAACAAATATGTAATTTTTCTGTGTAACAATAGTTACGTTGCAAATGCTGATGTATATATTTATGATGTAAGTGCAATATCAGAAGAAATTTTAAATAATATTGATTTTACCGTACACGAAAATCCGATTCGTTACAAATCAATCGAAATTCCGCAAAAAACGTTCAAAAATGGAATCATTCAAGAAAATATTCTTTATGGCGTGGATGCTTCTTTCTTAGGAGATAGTCTTACAGCTAATGGTAGTGGTTCACAATACATTGGATTTGTTGCTACTGGATTGGGGTTATCTGTAACGCATAATTGCGGAATCGGAGGAACAAGAGTTAGTGGGGGAGATAATTCCAGCACGTCATTCTGGACGGATACACGAGTAAATTCTTTAAGTTTGAATAGCGATGCACTGTTTATTATGGGGGGAACGAATGATGCTCCGTACATTACAGTACAAGATGATGATTTTACTATTGAAAATCATGATACAAATAATTTTGTTGGGGCATACAATGTTCTTATCAGTAAGGTTCTTTACAAGTATTTGAAGTTGTCAGAGGGATATTATTCCGACGTTGATTATAGCGGAGTGATTCAAGTAGAAACAGCCAAACCATATTTTCACATTATTTTAATAACACCGCCTAAAAGATTCGACAGTATTTCTAATCTTCAAAAAGTAGAAAATTTTGCAAATTACGTTATTAAAATCGGACAACTTTGGGGACTCCCCGTGTGCGACACAAATCATCAGATGAATATGAATATTATCAACAGAGATAATTATTTTACCCATCAAACCAACAAGGATTATTTGCATTTTGATGTGAACGCACATAGAGAGTTAGCAAACATTGTAATTGGAAAGGTAAAAAGTCTTAATTAACTAAAGAGGGCTTTAGTTAACAAATAGGAAATAAAAGTAAAATAATTTGAAAATTGAGCAATTCTAAAAGTATTTAGAATTTATTCATAGTTGCTTAGAGCAGGAGAAATAGTATGAATCAAAACATTACAACTATAATAGTTGCTATTATTGGAGGCCTATGTGGATCAGGCATTACTGGGCTTATTCAATTCCTAATAGAACGCAATGACAAGAAAAAAACAAATAAAGACGGAAAAATAGAGGCTCTATGTGAAGCTGTCTGTGGATTAGATCATGATCGATTGTATTTTCTTTGCTCAAAATATATTGAACAAGGACATATATCTCAAGCAGAATATGACAATTTGAAAAAGTATTTATATGAACCTTATAAAAGACTTGGAGGAAATGGCACTGGAGAAAGATTAATGCAAGAAATTAACAAGCTGCCATTCAAAGAATGATATGTCAAAACAAGTATCTTGGAACCTTCCAATCTTAGAAGAGTTTATAAGAATTGGATGCTTAAATGAGATTGAAGAAAAGATTATCAGAAAACATGCATTAGGATATAGCATTGATCAAATTGCTATTTCGCTAGATTACAGTAGATCAACGGTTAATTACTATATTAGTAGATTAAAACTCAAATATGATGAGGCGGCAAAATTTTCAGAAATCCTTCCTCCTCGTAAGAAAAACAGAAAAGAATTGTGGAACCATAGATAATATGGTTCCACTTTTTTTGTTGAGAAATATTGTACTTTTTTTGGACTTTCTTAAAACCAAGTAAAACATGATTTTATAGATAATAAAGTTGTAAAAAAAGGAGGAAAGATATGGACTATTATAATCCTTATATGACACAAGCACAGCAGCCTTATGCTACACAAATGTTGCAACGTCAAAGAATTGTTCAAGTGAATGGAAGACAAGGCGCTGATGCTTATCAAATTGGTCCAGATTCACAAGCACTACTTTTAGATACACATGATCCAATTGTTTGGCTAATACAAACAGATGGTGCAGGGTATAAGACGGTTACTCCTTATGACATTGTAGAACATAAGGAAGTGAATCAAACAATTGTATTACAAAATCTTGAGACAAGAATTCACACATTAGAAGAAAAAATAGAAGGTATGATAAATGGCAAATCCAATTTTACAGAAACTCAATCAGAGAGTACAACCAACACAAGGAATACAAAAAAATAACCCTTTGCAAATGATTTCTGAGTTCCAGAAGTTTAAAAAACAAATGCAAGGTAAAAATCCAGAGCAAATCGTGAAAGGATTGATTAGCTCAGGCCAAATGTCTCAACAACAATTTGAAGAGCTAAAAAAAGAAGCAATGACTCTTACGAATATATTGAAATAAAGTAGATGTAAAACGCACATCGGCCGATGCGGATTACATATAAAAAGAAAGGAAGGAATTATGGATTATACACTATCTGACTTGGCAACCGCTACTAGAGGAGCAGAAGACTATAACGGCTTCGGAGGCGGAGCGTGGTGGATTATCGTACTATTTTTATTCGCATTCATGGGGAATGGATTTGGAATGAATGGAAGAAATACACCACCAAATGGAGAACCTGTTACTGAAGCAGGACTATGCAATGCAATGAATTTTAATGATTTACAAAATGCTGTCGGAAGATTGTCTGACAATGAGAATCTTCATATGATGCAACTTTCTCAAGGCTTATCATCTATTGGATACGAAAATCTAAGAAACTTTGCGGATACACAAGCATCTATTAAAGACGGAAACTATGCATTGTCGTCTCAGCTAGCTGATTGTTGCTGCCAAAACAAACAAATGATTGCTGACTTAAAATATTCTGATGCAATGAATACAGCATCTATTAATAAAAATATTGATGATAAATTTGCTGCATTAGAAAAAGCACAGTTACAGCAGACGATTACTGCACAAGCACAGAGAATAAATCAATTAGAACTTGCTCAACAGATGTCTGGTGTTGTTCGATATCCGAACTCTTATACATATTCTGCTGGACCATCACCATTCTGCGGCGGATGTGGAAACATTTAATAGAACGTATTAAGTACGTCTGATCTAAGAGATAGCTCAGGCTATCTCTTTTTCAAAGAAAGGAATATATAAATTATGATTGAAACATATTCAAATAACATTACAGTATCTGCGAATTCAGCAGTACCATTAAATACTGTGCTGAAAAAAGGTTGCACAGTAGAGAAAAGCGGAGATGCCACAATAAAATTTAAAAAGTGTGGTCTATATATAGTGAATGTGAATGCTACAGGCATTGCTGTAGCTGGTGGACTAATGACGTTACAACTTATGATTAATGGACAAGTTGTGCCATTCGCTTTCGCATCAGAAACTGCTGCTGATACTACATCAACACATAATCTTGCGTTCTCTGCAAGAGTTCAAGTTCCTTACAATGACAGTTGCTGCGCATGTGCTCCAGAGTTCACAGCAACATTGCTAAATGCTGGAGTTGAAGTAACATATAGCTTAGTAAATGTTCTTGTTACAAAACTGGTGTGATTATGGAATTGATAAAAAAACTATCTGAACATATTGAAGATGAAATTGCTGATATGGAATGCTATGCCAAGCTTGCAATAGAAGTTAAAGAAGAATATCCTGTTCTAGCGGAATCTCTTTATAGTATTTCTACTCAAGAAGAGAATCATATGAAGATTCTTCATGAGAAGACAGAAGCAATTATAAAAAAATATCGTGAAACAAATGGAGAGGTTCCTTCTGATATGATGGCTATATATGAATATCTTCATAAACGTCATATAGAAGAGTACGAAAAAGCTAAACGCTATCAGCAGATGTATAAAAACTAAACATATAATATTCTGTGGCATGATTTTGGAACGAAATTTACAAAAAAGCAAAAAACTTAAAATGTAAAAATCGCATATTTATGCGAAAAAATAAACTTTATAATACATAAAAAAACGTATTAATCGATTCCCGTCGCTCGCTCTGTATATCAAAAAACCGCATATTTATGCGGTTTTATTTTTCTGTGGAACGAAATTGGAACGAAAATGTATTTTTTTATTGCTTGTGGCACTTATTTATAAACTCCATCATGCTACTATCTGTGTCTTTTAGCAGGTGTGCATAAGTTTTCAAAGTAGTCTCTATATCAGCGTGCCCAAGTCTCTTAGATACAGCAACAATGTTGACACCATTATTTATTAACCATGTTGCATGACTATGCCGTAGACAATGGATTGTTACATTGTCTTGTATTCCTGCTTTCTTTTTTGCTTTTGTAAATTGAGATTGGATTGCAGAAATGGAAAGAGAGCGCTCTCCTCCAAATACGAAAGCACCTTCTGTGCTCATAAGTGGTTCTATCTCTTTAGCTAAAGTATCATCTAATACGATTGTTCTAGATGTTCTTGTTTTAGTTGGTTTAAGCCCGTTTTTGAAATGTTTTATCGAATAATGTATGAATGCTTGATTCCCATGAACATCACTTTTCTGTAATGCCATGGCTTCACCTCGTCTGCATCCAGTCCAAAACAGAAAATCAAAAAATATTTTATATATAGGCACCTCCACACAATCGATGAATTTTTTATATTGGTCAGGTGTCCATACTGGGCG
>CALFNR010000139.1:0-15249 GCA_937903005.1 uncultured Lachnoclostridium sp.
GTGAAGCTTTTTTGCGTTTTTGTGAGCTATTCTTTCATTTTAACTTTACACTGCCTTAAAATATTTTTGAGCACTTACTATTAATAAATTAAGCACACAGAATCTGATAAACAATCGTTTCATTCATCACTCGTTAGAATTCTCATAGGGATTGACAACAGAACCACTTTCATTAACCGACCATCCTTCCCACCCAATTCCATAATGTAAAAATGGGCGGAACGAGTATCTCTCCAATGTATCATCATACTGGCAGATATGTTCCGGCAATGAGCTGGCTATTTTCTTATCAAACACAGCGCGCGAGTCCTCAACCGATAGCTGGAAAGCCAATCTATAACGGAAATAATCACGTTTAAGTCCGCACTGTTTTACATCTGAAAACGAACTTAAATTCATTAAAAAGTGACAACCTAAACGACTCCCCTGTTTGACAACATATGTAAAATCTTCTGCAGCCTTGTAAGCACCGGGAGTATGTATAACTTGCTCTTTTCCGCTAAACGAACTGCTGACATTATCTTCACTTTTTGAGTTCGCCACAGTAGTGTTCGTAGCAAAAGCTCCAATTCCATATTCTGAACGAAACTTCTGTTCTTCCTCTAATAAAAGATCATCCAATTCTTCCTTTGTTTTTCCAGATTCTGCATATTCGTTTTTCAGCATTCTTTTGCGTTTTATCCACGCAAGAGCATATCTTCTCTTAGCCTCATCTTCATCCGACGAAACAACCGCCCCACTTTCAACAAATCCCTTCCGAATATCTTCTATTCCGGATTTTTTAGATTTATTTTCAGGTGTACTTTCGCCGTCTACATAATCAAAGTCCATACAAATTCTTTCCATTCCGATAAGAACAATAAGTTTGTTGGATACCTCTTTATTAATAAAGCTTTGCTTTAGAGCATAAATTGAATCACAAATCGAATCAATTCCTTCTACAATCTCTATTCCATTATCTATGAATACCTGACGGTAGGCCCTAAAGAGACGATCTTTTCCATATGCCCAAATCTGTACTTGTCCACCTTGACACATAAAGGATTTTATAGAAGAAAGTATAATTGACGCAGCACACGCTTGCTCTGCAGCACGAGAAATTAAAAGAATATTTTCACGTGTCTCTGATGACAAGGCCGCCAACTTAATTTTTTCCATAAGTCGCGGTGCTCCAAAAGCAATAAACATTTCATCTCCAGAAAGATCGTTTATATTTTTTCCTTTAATTTCATTAACGTGTGCAATAAATTCATTTGTTTCAAACGCACAAAATGTATTGCCGTCAACTAAGACAGGGTGTTTATCAACATACGTGCGAATATCCGAAGGGTTATACTTCTCTGTAACAACCATAGAATCACAGATCTGTTTTATCATCTGATCTCTCGGCTTATAATCCTTAAAATACATCACAAGATAACGTTTGACCTGCGGTAAAGTATCCGCACCCAACCTGAATTTTACGAGTGCATAGTGAGGTGGGAGAGCATCCATCCAGTTACGTACCTGTTCGGTTTTTAAGTTTGATGATAGCTCAAGTGTTTCGCTAATTTCCTCCTTTGATCCCTTCATAGCAATTCTTTGCTGAATCTGCGCACGTGCCGTTGCAGTTAATCCCGCAACACCGGTGGTAAACGTCTGGCTCGAAAACAAGAATTTGATTCCCAAAGCGCCACATTTTGCCAAAATATTTTGAAGTCGCAACTTATAAATCGGAGAATCAGCAATCGATTGAGACATGATTGAAAATTCATCTAGAATAACAAAAATAACCGGCAGCGGCTTTTCAAGTAACGTTGTATCAATCTGATCTATCCTCTCTACACCCAAACGTGAAAACAATTTTTGGCGCTCCATCATTTCGGCTGTTAGCTTATCAATCAAATCAAATACAAGTTCTGTCGATTCATCGAGAAGAATGTACTTGACATGAGGAGGCAAATGATTAATATACCGCTTAAACTCAAGTTGCTTGAAGTCGGCTAACCACAGTTCGACATTATCAGGATGGTAGTTTCGGATCAGTCCTGCAATAAGTGTATGCAGCAATGTTGATTTGCCAGATCTGGAAGCGCCTACAAGATATGTAGCAAAATTCTCGTTTTCAAAAGATACACTATGCACTTCGTCCTTACCGTCAATACCAAACGGAAGGTCAATTTTCTTATACTCACGAACATAAGGTGGAATCTCGGTTAACGAGTACCGCTTTAAATACTCGTTGCCGATGATTTTCTTACCAACTTTATTTGACAACAGAGAATCTACATACGATTTTGATAATTCATCATTAAATGAATACCATTTAAACTGTTGCGGATATCCATCTGCTGAGGCAATCGTTGACTCATTTTGCAACAAGTTAATATGAATAGCATTCTGAAGCGCATACTCAGGCATTTCCTTATTTTCTGCCTCCGCATTCTTTTCAGAATTGCGATATGAAACAGTAATTATTGATACACCATACCGTTCATAGCTAGTCATGATTCTCTGCACAAGTTCTCTATCATGTCCCTCAAACGCATTTGGCCAACCAAATAATATAACTGTTGTATGCGCAAGCCTCTTGGAAGGCTCTGCCCCGTCATTATATTCCAGCAAGGAATCGTTTTGTTCTATAATCTCGTCAGTATCAGCGAAAGATGAAACTATCTGTTCCAGAAGAGATGTCAGTTGATCCGGATTACGTGGTATTTCTTGTATGGCGAACGAATTTTCCAACTGTTTCAAGCTACCAATAGATGACGTATTGAACCTAACTCCATCAAGAATAAAGAATTTTCGCATTCCGGCAGGAGAAGTATTTAAGGATGACAAGATTAAATTCTGAATGGCTCTGTCCAGACTCTTTCTTTTCGCGGGAGCACATGTAATTGACATAATATACTCTTGTTTATTTGATATTTCAACGGGCAACAGAACTCTCCCGCTATTGATATCGTAATAATCTCCCATTAAGCTTTTTAGCCAAGTTCGCTGTTCTTTTGCAAAATTGAGAGGGGCGGCATAAGCACCGGGCGAAAAAACATCATCAAAATCATCACGATTGACAAATGATGTGGGTGAAGTTTCGCTCCAATATTTTTCATTTTCGCGAACTACCATTTGAGAAAATTCTTTTATCTCTGTACTCATAGCAAATTGTCGTAGTTCTTCTCGAGCAAGTGCTAATGACCGATTAAGTCTTTCGATTTCATCATTTTTTTCAGAACCGCTATTTGACTTGAGTTCTTCAATTCTTTCGGAAAACTCTTTCTTTTTTTGTTCAAGAAAGTATTCATCGCATTTTGCCACCGCGAAAACTCGCTGAGCATAGGGATCATTGGATGACATTGGGTCAATCATCTTTGACCAGTCGCTTAAGCGATTAATATTAACTCGATACCCAGGAGGAGCCTCGATAGTCAAAACATTTTGACTATCGAGGTTTTTCTTTGCTAACTCCTGAAAGCCCTTAACTCTCAGAAGGTAATCATCAATCTTCGCCAGTTGCTCTTCGAGTTTAATAATT
Organism: uncultured Lachnoclostridium sp.; assembly: GCA_937903005.1. GTDB lineage: Bacteria > Bacillota > Clostridia > Lachnospirales > Lachnospiraceae > Clostridium_AI. The sequence goes on from CALFNR010000139.1 coordinate 3,515, forward strand.
CGAGCCGTATTATCACTTGCAGTATCAGCTAACTTTCGCTGAATTTCAGATTCGATCAGTTTAATACGATCATTAATGGATTTTACACGAGATATAATATCGTTATATGACTCAGTCAGCTTGCCCATGGTGATCCCCTTTCGCAATGTTCCTTTCTTCTGCGCGTAAATATTTTAACAAACACATCTTTTTTCCGTACACACCGAGCGTACCGCCGCAGCTACCTCTGACGGCTCAAGTGTCGGGAAATTCAAAAATGGCGTATATTTAAGCAGAGATGAATCTTTGATCAACGGATACTGTTCTTTGTAGAGTCTAAATCCAATTCCATAAACATCTTCGCGAGACTCTGCAAGCGCTTCCTGCTCTGTAGCATAAAATGTTTCTCCAATTTGATACAAGTATTGAATCGATGCCCACATGGCCATACCTTCATAGACGATGTCCCTTGCTATTTTTGTACAAGCAGATTGTGACATCCCATATACACGAATAATATCTTTGTCATTCCAATTAAGATATTGCCAAATATGTGTCATCTCATGAACTATAGTATCAATCGCTGCAAGTCTCGGACTGCCATTTTCGATTATTAGACTATACTTTCCGTGTTTCTTTTGAGCAAATCCCAAAACCCTTGCCGCCACATCGCTACTGGGTTTGAATATCATCCCTGCACGCTTTGCCACTTCTTTGGCATCCGTCGTTCTCACGCTTATGGGGACTCTATATCGAATATCAAAGAAATCTTCCATAAGACCCATGCAACGGTAAAACAAGTCTTTGAAGTCAGCAAGCGTCGTTATCGCACTAGTCGAACAATCATTGCACCTAATTCGACCATCATTAAGCCGTTCGTAACTAACTCCGGTTAATGGTAATGAACAGAAGTCACAATGATTTTCAGCATTTATGTCAAGTTGTGTTCTTACTAGCGCATCGCGTTTTCTAGCTAGCGTTAAGTAATTGTTGCACCATCCTCTTACACGTAAATATTTTCTCAGTTCATCGGCGTGAATTCGCTCGTCTACTTCTTCATATCCAAACTTTAAAAAACATTCACGTTGATAACGGGTCATTTGAATAGGTGAAAATACTTTTAATTGTTCCTCGATGCGATAATCTATTGGCGCCTGTGCATCTTCATCAAAGATATCTGTACCATCTGTATATACCAGTTCAGGATCAACCGTCTCCAAATCATTAATGGCACCATTGACTTTATCTAATTCTTCCAACTCAGAAGGAACAGGGCAGGTAATCCCATCCTGTTTTTCTTGTTCTGTTTCACCATCCAAAACAAACTTCTCTTCACTTTGGTTTGAGGGAGCAATATTTTCTATTGAGTTAGGCGAAGATTCAGTCTCTGTATCATCAGCATCATGCCATTTATCCTCGACTTCATCTACATTTTCAGAAGCTTCTGTAGGATCCTCTTGAGTATCCGGTGTTTCTTGGTCTGCAATTTTTTCAACCTTTTCAACACTTTCTACTTCAACTTTTTCTTCCGTTCTGCCTCCAAGTAATTTTCGAATTCGATCAAGCAACTTGACAACAAGATTTCGATGTTTCTTCTCTTCAGCTTCAGCCACAGAAACCTTAACCGGCAGAGGATCTTCAGAAGCAGGTTCTCTCATCTTTTCAAAATGCCAATCGAGGAAATCCGCTATTATTTCCATAAATCGCGAGAAATTCTTTTCTACAGCATTCAGCAAACCAAGATCTACATCGCTATCTTCGACAATATAGATATATCCAGGTTCGATATCGCCATTAGCAGGATAAACTACATAGTTAAGTATTCCGTCAATATCTTCCGGACGCTTGGTTATTGCTGCGAGATATTGCCAACCCTCAGGAAAAACTGATTTGAATACTTCCGAAAGCAACAAACAAATAGTAAAGCAAATTTTTTCGTCGGAATCTGGCATTTTGATACGAAGTATGGACTTATTGCGATACTTCCTTGTATAGTTATTTGCAGAGGGGTCTTCCGAGAAATCGATTAATCTTGCCGTCCTTAGGTTATGGCTATCACTCATTTCAAGGTAACCCGTCGTTATAACGCTAAAGTCAGTCCTAATTTCGGCAAATTCCACATCAATTATTTTCCTATTTGAGACAATTTCGAAATTTGAAGCAAAGTCTAAGGAATAGTTTCTAACCTGCCTATAATATTTTCTACCGTCGAATTGATCCGATGCGCGTCGCAGTACAACACCGCTTTGCGGAGATACATACTTAACCCGGTAGTATTTGCCATCATATGTTACAAATTGTCCCGGAAGGACGGTCTGCGTAACATGGCTAAACAGTTTTGCGTCAATATACCCTTCTTCATCTTTCTCATCTTCGAGAATATAATAAGCATTTTTTAACGAATCTGAAAAATATTTTTCAAACGCTTCATCAGAAACACTGTAAACGCTAATATCTCTTGTTGTAAATTCATCAATATTGGTTCGAATACTACCAACAGTAAATATCGTATCATCCGCATATGTATACTTTCTGAGCAACGAAAGCATCACTCCATATGCATCATCAGTTTCTATTCCGATAAGATGCAATTCCTTAACTATTTCCTCTTCCGAGACCGGTTTCAAAGTCATCATTATAATTAACTTTAGAATTGTATTTCGCTCTGTTTTTGCATAGTCAGGAACATATGAAGGAATTGCATTGGGATTAGACATAAACATCTGTCTATTGCACCTCATATAATCCCTAAGCAAGTAGTCTTCTGAAAGAACATTAACAAACACTTGGTCGCTTCCACGGGATAAATAGACGCGTATTACACTGAACATATTGCAGAACTCATCTTCAACAATTACAAACTGTTCCTTTGTCCTTTCAGAGCTCCACAGATTAGGAACAAAATTAATCTTCTCATAGAGACTCTTTTGTTGACTGGGGCGATTCATATATCGGCAAATTGTAGAATAATACTGTCCAGCAATCCATTTAATATCTCTGATTGGCGATTTCCTTTCGCTATACCAAGTCACGGAAGGAACTTGATTCTTTACTGCGATTGCCGCAAGTTCGATGCCATCACCCAAATATCTTGTTTGTTTATCAAAAAGTTGTTGCCTACAGAAATCCCCATCGGCATCCCAAGACATAGCGGTATAGTTACATCGCGGAACAGGCATTGCGACAACATCCGTGATTTCAGTTCGAATGATATGCGACATAGTATCAATCAATCCATCAGTATATCTATCACAGATGCAATAAACCGGAGTTTTTCCATTAATATTCATTTCCTCCGCGATGATACTTAAAGCTACCTGGCTAGTATTTAGCATTAAAGATGGCTCTATTATCAACACGAAGTCCGTTTTGTTAAAAAACTCTCTGTTGGAATTAACAACTCTTTTGTCGTAAAGCTGTGTAAATGTGAGGATACCAATTTCACATTCCGGCTCTTTATCGGACAGAAAGCTTACTCTCCACAATGAATTCATATGGCTATAATCGCGCAATAGCTCTGAAATCCATCTTTTTATATCCGAAGCCGCATTTTTTCTGCCACATAGTACAACACACTTTTGCCCCGACAAAAGCGACTTAATCACAGGAAGTGTAATATACATACCCAAGTCACGATAAAACGGATTAAAGAAAACAACATTTTTGCGATGTATCATATTCTGTGTGGCCTGGACACAGTCTACATCAGCAGTTTTATATCTACCGTTTAACTCAAAATACTCCGACACTATTTTATCATCAGAATCGTTGGAGTCACTCAATTTTTTAATAAGATCTGCTGCAGTTTCTTTCGCTACAAACTCACAGCCTGTATGTGCAGATAACAATGGCGATGGCAAAAGTTGTTCAAAGATTTCTCTAATTTTATAATAGTTACTTATCCTTCTTGCATCAGCATCATTTCCAAAAATAGAGTGTTCAAACTCTTCTTTTGTTTGGCCGTTGATAAAGCCGTATATTTCATTTACTTCTATTACAGCTGCACATGGAAAAATTACAAACCAAATGCTGCTTGCCGGACCCAGAGCCCATGTCAGGCCAAGATATATACCGCTAACCAGTACGGTTCCGGCAACAAGCCAAGAAAAAAATTCTCTAAAATTTTTCCACTGCTTTTTCAGGAACCACTCATCATATTCTTCATCATACTCATAAAATGTAAAAGAAAAATGATCTAATATTTTTTTCTTTTTAAAAATGGAACAAAAAACAGGCCGCATAATGACTTTTACTACAAAAAAACCAACCATAAGTATCACATTGATAATTACTAGATTTGATTGCAGAAAAAATGGTGATGATTTAGTAATTTCTTCAACAAAGTTATTATTTTCAATTAAGAGCGCAATGCCAACAATCATTAGTAGAAAAGAAATTAACACCAGGGGAAATTGGCGTATTCTTCTGCTTTTTCTTGCATTGATCAAATTTAATGCAAAGCACATAAGCGCAATCACGCCAATCGTAATCAACACTTTAATTGCATTAATCATCGTACAATTCCTCCCTGTGAATTTCTATTCCGACAGTAAAGCTGAACGGCGATATCATGTCCATACCAGAATTATTGATCGCAACAGGATAAAAATCTCCAGAACTAATGGCATATACTTTACTTTCTAGTGGCGGCTGAGTAACATCTATTTCAATTTCAGTATCTGGATATTTTGACGTGAAATCGAGGCTAAGATGGTAAGCTTTGCCCCATCCCTTTAATTTGCTCAGCATCATATTGATTGCTCTAATATGTTTATATATTAAATAATGTCCTTCGTTCAGAAAAGATTTTTTGTGTGATGACAACTCAAGATATGAGGCGCCTCTGGCATAAGATGCAATAGCACTCATATACTTAGAATAATCATCTGCATTATCTATAAGCTTATTAAAAGTTGCTTTGATCTTTTGATTGTACCTTTTTATTAATTCATTCAGCTTGAACTTTTGAGAAACCAGAACGAAAAAAGCACATAACGCAATAACAGTAATGGCAACCAGCACTATGACAGCTAAAATAAAAAAATCAGAAGTCGCCTCTTTTGTCTTCAAAATAGCTGCAGGTATCGTTGAAAGGAGTAAAAACAAACTAACAATACCCCAAGAAGCAACCGCGGATTTTTTTGTTACCCTCCCAGTTAGATTCTCTTTGACCAAATCGGAAGCCTCCACAAGTTCATCGTCATCAGATACTTTATCCGTTGGCAGATCACTTTGGATATTGACAATATCGTGATACAATTCATCTGTCTCTCGAAGCAAATCTTCTTCTTGATACTTATTTAACGGTTCAACCTCATTCTCTTCAAAAGAACATACATCTCTCATTCTATCCGCAGTCTGATCAAGCGTTCTTTCGGCAGAACGAACAGTTTTGACAAGATCATCCTCAATTGATTCGCATCGCTTATTCCAGACTGCAACATCCGACAGAGCCCCGTCAGACAAAATATGAAATGATTTTCTTTTAATCTCTCTATTTTCTGATTCAGGAAGTTTCAACGCAACCGAAACCTCAATATGATATTCAGGCAACTCTTCTTCCGAGCAGATCTGGTTTTCAATATTTTTACGTACTTCCCTTTCCAGCTTATGCTTAGCACCTCTGAGACGCTCAGACACCAATTGAAATGATTCTGCCATCATTTTCTTGTCAATAATGGTCTTAACTGTATAAAGGCGATACGCCTGTAATGTTGCAGGGTCTATTTCATTAGTAGAGAGCAACATAACGGAAAGCCAGAAATTAAAATTATCAGCATCTCTTTGAACTGATCCCAGCTTCTCATAGTCGTACACAAGAAATCTGCATGCGCTTGGATACTGATTCCTTTTCCAAAACTCAGAGCTTTCGGATTCTTTATGCGAATTCCAGACACTACATACATCATTCTCATTTTTATCATCACGAATTCTTACAGTAACAATAATAATAGATGAAGGAGCCCTACCGTCAAATTGATATTTCTTGACCAATGCTTGGTGCGATTTTTCTTTTTCTTCGTCGATAATAGGTGTGTAAATTGTTCTCGGCGCCATATGCTCTTCTTTAATCACCTCTGGTCTAAATCTCACTTCAAGCGGAGGGACCCCACCTAACATTTGAGTGAGCCTTACCAATGGGACTTCGTTTTCGTGCACCTCATCACCGTTATCCTTATTAATTAAAAAATCATAGGGATTTTGTGGCACACTTTGGCACATGGCCATGCAATTATCGTCAATAAATCTGACGATAATTGCACGCCAGTCTTCCTTATCGTCTATCAATGAGCACAATTCTGGAAGAGCTGTTTCAATAGTGGTTCCGGATTCGTTCCATTTACATACACCTATCCTGTTGTTTTTTAATGCGTCAGCAAACAAAGGCTGATATTTTGTAAATTCCTCTATTGTTTTTGCATTTTGGATAATAACAGAATACGTATGAATCACCACCTTCGAAAAACTTTGGACAAATTATCTTAAGCTATCCGCTTTCTCAAGAATATTGTTTGCTTCCCTCTTAAGCCCCAGTTCAGAAAGTGCACTTGAAATTGTATCACAGGTTTTTACAAACAATGATTCTCTGTAGATAGAAGGATGTATTTTGCTTTCTATAGCAACCGCCTCCATATGTTTATCAAACTGCTCCATAACAAGTTTTCCCATTACCTCAGGGAGCTCTTTGGCGTTGCAAAATCTAGAAAGATACTTCTTGATTTCTTCTAATTCCACCCTGAGAATTTCAATAACGTCATTTTCGCAATATACATCCAAAGTCGCAGATTTTTTCATAAGCATTGGAAGATCGAAAATACTAGTTGAAGGAGAGTTTTCTGCACCGATACCAGGCTCATAAATTTTATATGTCCTCAAAGCCGAGTACAAGATACCGTCTTCAAGCGCCGCGCTTTCGTTAAGATCATCTACTGTTCTTGACTCAACATCTGAAAGAATCCTCTCTACTAGCTCAGGATAAATTGCAATTGCATCGAGCACTTCATATAAATTATCACACTCGGTGCCATTAGAAACAATAAGCGTATCATCATCCATCTTAAGTAATGTTGTACGCGGCTTATAAACTTTCTGATCAGCACCCTCATCGGAAAGATCAATGTATCGTCTCAAAATAGCCCAGAAAAACGCGGCATAAATGTCATACTCTTGCTTTTTCTGATTGTCTTCGTCGAGATCTGGCATTTTTGTTATAATATGCCACCAACGGTCAATATGCGGGCTAATCTCCTTGCTGCGATGTGCTTCGGGATGAATTCCATGAACCAGCTCATAATACGCTTTAAAGTACTCACCACTGCTTCTGGTGTACGTTGAAGATTTTTCCAGAGGAGCAAATTTGCTTAAATCGTTTGCTTTAAGACCATAAAAGGACTGATAGAACATAATCACATACTTCGAGATATCTTCATCAGGTTCTCCACCATGGTTCATAAGTTCTTTTCTAATGAGCTCTGTTTTAGGCGAATCATCTCCCTTTTCAGGTTTGAGCGAAATATTGAATGTACAAGCATCTATAGGCTCACGTGCTTCCCCCATAGGGCTTTCGATAAACGGGCAAGAAAGTTTTCGAGTATCCTCAATTGTCTTGCAAATATATTGATTTATCAATGTATCTGCATTACTTTCTTCCTCATATCCGTTCTCGTAAACAGCCTCGTTTCGAATAGCCGCTATAATATCTACATCCAACTCGCTTCCGTAATTGCACATTATAGTATCTTTAAAGTACCCAATAATGCCTTCGTCAAACAAATCGTTAAAGTACTGATCATTTTTTGGCTTATCCTTTTTTAGCGAATATTCCAGAACTTTCAAATAAATCTCTTTGGCCAATTCAGAATCAATAGCGATAGAACTTCCCATATATGGTTTTTTCTCACAAATTTTTTCAAGGCACTCTTTTGATGCGCATACATAACGCACTGTAGCCCCTTTACTATCACTATACTTCTTATAAATATCAGCAATACTTTTATCAAGAGAATCAACCTTGTTTTCAAAGGTCATATAAAAACTTTCAAATGCATTAATCAATGATTCTATATAGTCAATTCCCTGCTCAAGAACGAATGATTTAGTACACTGAATTTGATAGTCGCCAATCGCATCAACAAAAGCCTTAAGCTTTCTCTTTATTTCCTCCTGATCACCGGTAGGATGATTTGTCCACTTGTTGAAAACAGAAATCTTGCGATCAACTAAATCGCTAGCTGTCTCTCTAATGTCTTCCGTTTCCGGATTATCAAATGTATTTTTCTCAAAGTTTTCAAAATATTCTTTGCTGTCACTTCTTTCTTCATCAATAAATTCCTTCTGCCTTTTCATAAGTTCAAGAATCTTAATAAGCATAAATCTGATAGCATTAGGATGAAGAAATTTATTATCTGCGCCAGCTAAATATGTTTCTAATTTATAGTCTTGTCCACAATCAGAGGCCGCCTTTGAACCTTTGAACAATGAATATGCAATTGATTGAGACGCCTCTTCGGAATAGGCATTTGACATCAAACGATATTTTTCGGCAGTAGCATAGGCATTGGCGTAGCTTTCCCAGTCATTTTCAAGTGCATAAATTTCTTTTCTTGCCTCGGAACCGAGATCGGAAGCACCCTCTTCAAGATCTCTTTCGACCTTTGCCATAATTGCATTGACATATTCTTTCCATCTATCAGATACCCTTGTAACGCCATCAATGTACTTTCCAGTGGATTTAATAATTGCCTTAGCAAACGAATCATCATGCCTTGCCGCAGCCTCTACCTGATTTACATAGAAAGATGCAGGAGACTGTTCTCTGGCAATCAGTCCTTGTTCCCTTTTCTGTTCATTTTCTTTACAAAGTTCCTTGTATAGATTATCATATACAAGCCATTGCTCTGAAATGCATTGTTTCGCCCACTTTAAAGCAATAAAAGATTTGATGTCTTCAAATGGATAAATAAGCATAGAGACGCCTGCACCGGCATACCTATTTCTTCCTCTTTCTTTAGCCAACTTACGAATAGTATTATCTTCAGAAGAATTGCTACGCTTATTCATGGGACCAATTGACTGTGCATAAATGCAATTTGCAGCATGATCAAGGTACTGATCAAATGAATTCAGCTTACCTCCTTCTGCATTTTGTGCATCAAAGAGAAAGCAAAAATCATATGGTCTGACATCATATTCTTCATAACCATCAGATGCTGCACGTGGAAACTGCATACGCACAGATTTTGCATAACGTTCAGGAAGAGTTGCGTCACCCTTCATAAGAAAAGCGTCTAATTCACGAAGAGTTGCATACGCATTTGCTTTCAAATTATTTCGTTCTGTCTGTCCAAATATTACTTCGTAAAAAACCTCGGGCAGCACAAAGAAACCACGGGTAATATTAGCGCTCTGTCTAAAATGAGTTGCTAAATAATTTCTAACATACATAGCAACTGGTAAAATCAATCCGGAACCGGTGCCACCAGCCAATGAGCTAACAATCACAACTCTTAAAGCCTGATCGACCTTGTCTGTTTCAACTTTATAGAGACTCTGAATCGCCTCATGTAACGGCTCAATTCTCCCTGCCCGAATAACAGTTTCAAATGCAAGTCGTGAAATAGATCTCACTTGACCTGCACCCTCAGTCAATGTTTTACTATTGAGAATTGCATTTACAGGAAACCATGTGTCACGTGCATGTGTATCCTTGTTAAGATATTCACCAACAGTTTGTTTTGTTGACGTTTGTATGACCTTTATAAACGGGTTTCTTTTTTGGATTTCTCTAAGTTCGTTAATATCCGTATCGAAAGCAGCAAAAGCAATGTTGTTCCGCTGTTCATCTGTCACCATTTTCGACACTCTCTCAATAATTTTACAGCCAACGCCTCCAAGGCCAATCAATAATGTAGGTGCATTCATATAAATTCCCTCCTGAATTGTTTTTTTCATTACATTCTATTACTTGACTGATTTGGCGAACAGATATATGTCCATTCTCCACGTTTCACTCTGACGGTAACTGCGGCGCCAGTATCAAACTTCTTACAATCCTTTTTTATTGTTTCTCCATCAAATGTTATATAAGTTTTTCCCGCATAAGCTTTAACATTTGTTAATGTCATTCGCCGATGTTTTATCGCTCGAACGGCCATTGGAGGTGCCCCTGTCACACCCTTAGGCACAATCTTAATTGTACCGGTCTGTGATATATAAGGAATTATCGTAGATATCAGGTTTTTGTTATAAACACCGTTTCGATTTTTTCGCTTTTCACCAGGTTCACTAGGAATACATTTTATATATGGTTTCTTCTTCAAACTCTTCGGCAAATAATTCTTAATAAACGGTAAATATCCAGCTAGTATAAATAAAATAATTGCCAAAATTGTTAGTTTAACAAATAAATCCCAGTTGCGTTCCCACCATGACCGTGTATCATTAAATGTCATTGTACCGCTTGTATTCCCTGACCATATTTCAGCTCCAACCTTCTGTTTGTAATCTACTTTGTAGTTACACCCCGTATATGTCCCTGTTGATGGTTGGTCATCCGGCAATACCGGGTATATTCTATAAGTGCCGGGTTGATCTGTTTTTTCAATTGCTAGTTTATCAATTTTGATTTTTCGCGATTCACTCTCAAACGAAATAGTCGGTAATGTCATAACCGACCATTCTTCAGGGGTTATTTCTCTTCCATCGATTTTCGCCTCCAGCTCAATAAATTCGCTATTTTCTATTCCATTGGAAGTAATTTTGTAGGTCGGATTGTTCTTAATTAAAAATGAAATATTCCTGTTTTTGAATATTGAATAATTCAGATGGGTAGAGACACTATGATAATCCAAATATCGCGCTAATGCGTCGATAGATAATGTACCCTCTTCCAATTTAATTTTATCGCCGTTCGAGTACATTTTATCGTGCTTCGTCCCATTATTTGTTACAAAAGCTTCATATGTAACATCACCCAATAGCTTTGATTGAGCAACTTTTTCTTTTGTTCCGGTTTTTACAAACCCAAAAGAAATCGTATACTCACCGGCCTCAAGGTTGGCCATATCTGTTACTTCGTTTCCCTGCGAATTCGTAAGGTATACTGCGACCTCAACATTGGGTTTATAATAGATTTCTATTGTTTCAGCACCAGACACATCCACCGTATAATCGCCTGCTGAAAAATCATCCACAAATGTTGCTATGCTTCCAACCAAATCTCTCGCCGGTTCATTACTGTAATTAGTTGCATCGCATTCACTATACTTTACTTCGACAGGAGTTCTCGAACTTTTAACAAGAGCGCCATCAGCTTTTTTGATACCATTAATTTGGACATTAGCACCTTGGGCAAACACCGTCAATTCGCCCATAGGAACGTCAAAAGAAAACTTCTTTGTACTTGTATTGACATCCAGCTTATTTGAATTAAATATCCTAGTGCAGATTCCTGTAATTTGATTTAATATTTGATTGTTTGTTTTAGCTTCAACATAAAAAATGTTTTGATTTTCTCGTGCCGTAATACCGGCTGCATCCGGCCCCATTGCCAAGAACATAACGCTTATGTCGGATTTTTTTGCTGCAAGGAATGAATCTATTTTATCTTTACTTAGAGCTCCATCTTCAAAGGCACCGTCAGTAAGGATCACAAGCCATTTTTCATCAGCGGTGGCTTTTGAAAGATCTGAATATGCTCTTTTAACAGAATTAAATGGCGTATTCCCTGCCCTTGTTTTTTCTGCATGTAACTTGCT
>CALFNR010000140.1:0-3898 GCA_937903005.1 uncultured Lachnoclostridium sp.
CGCGCAGAAAGAAAAAGTACATAGCATATGTAAACGGCAAGTTTACAAGAAAAAAGGGTCAAAGGGATACTCCCTTACATTGCGTGTGGTACGAAAAAGAATGAATAACAGAGGGTGTCTGGGAACCTTCCCGGTATTCTGTCCGCACAGAAAGAAAAAGTATATACGCCGATGTAAACGGCAAGTTTACAAGAAAAAATGGGTAAAAGGGATATATTTCCCTGGATACTCCCTTACATTACGTGTGGTACGAAAAAGAATGAATAACAGAGGGTGTCTGGGAACCATCCCGGCATTCTGTCCGTACAGAAAGAAAAAGTACATAGCCGATGTAAACGGCAAGTTTACAAGAAAAAATAGGTTATGGGGCTGTAACATAATAACCTCATCAAAAAATGGATTCAGATACCTTGAATCCGTTTTTTGATAGCAAAAGAGGCCCCCACAGGGCCTCTCAGCTGGTATAATTATTGTATGCGTAGGTAGGATGAATAATATACAGGCGTGTACGAGGGAGATTGTGGATAAAGAGATACTTTACCAGTAAAAAGTATATTATCAAAACGGAATGGATAGAAATAAGCAAAAATCTATCCATTCCATTTTGATTTAATTCAATCGGTTATGCCTGTTTGAAAAGTTTGAGTGAATTTAAAAAAAGCAGTTGTCATATAAGAATCTTTTCTATACACCAGATTTGTTATAACCGATGAATATTTATCTGGAAGTTCTAATACAGAAATATCATTACAACCTTCATGCGAATTTAAAATTGATTCTGGAAGCAGAGCAATGCCAAGCCCTGCATACAGACTGGAAACAAGAGAGCCTATGGAATTAAATTCAAGGATTGCTTTTGGCGTAATGTTGTAATCTTGTAGTAGACGTTCCAATAGACTGCGATAATAACAACCATATGGGAAAACGAGCAATGTATTATTTTCCAAATCGAGTTTTGTAATGCTCTCTATTCCAAAAGGAGCAGCAAGGAGCAGTCTTTCTTTCGTAAATGGTTGATATTCCAATTCAGGATGTGATACTGGTCCCGCAATAAATGCAGCATCCAGTTCACGTCCAAGAACGCTGTTGATCAGATCTGTGGAGATTCCTGTACGAATGGAAATCTGAACATTCGGACAGCTTTTGTGATATGTAGAAAGCACCCTTGGAAGATGCGTCTGAGCAATGGTTTCCAAAGCACCTATGCTTAAAGAACCACTTGCAGTTTCTGTGTCTTTCATCGCAGTTTCTGTATCGGATAACAGTTTTACAATTTGTGCTGTATATTGCAAAAATATCTCACCTTTTGGTGTGAGTGTAACGCCACGATTATTACGGTAAAACAAAGGAACCTGCAGCTTTTGCTCTAATTGTTGAATTTTAGTAGAAATATTAGACTGCGCGTAATTCAGTTCATGGGAAGCTGCTAAGAAACTGCCACATTTTGCAACGGTCTGAAAAAATAGTATTTCCTGTATATCGATCATAGTATTTCCTCCTTCTTGATATATGAAAAATAGATATGTCCTATCAAAATTTTATTATTTATTATATAGCAACACAGGAGTATAATCAACTTGAAAAAAGGAGGAAGCATAGATGAAAGAAACATTACAAGACTTAAAAACAAGACGAAGCTGTCGTAAGTATAAACCAGACCAGATTTCCGAAGAACAGTTAAATGAAATTCTGGAGGCAGGAACTTACGCACCAACTGGAATTGGCGCACAATGCCCAGTCATTGTTGTAATCCAGGATAAAAAGACCAGAGATTATGTATCAAAATTAAATGCAAGAGTTCTTGGAAGCAATGCAGATCCATTTTACGGTGCGCCGACAGTGTTGGTTGTGCTTGCAGAAAGAAGCAGAAAAACATATGTCGATGACGGAAATATGGTAATTGCCAATTTATTAAATGCAGCTCATGCAGTAGGTGTGGATTCCTGTTATATTTACAGGGCAAGAGAAGTTTTTGATTCAGAAGAGGGAAAAGCACTTCTTGAAAAATGGGGAATCACAGGCGATTATGAAGGAATTGGAAATGTGATTCTTGGCTATGGAATGCCGGAAGGAATAAAAGAAGCAGCCCCACGTAAAAAGGATTATATCATTCGGGTAAAAGAGGAATCATAATGGAGTTTTTAGATGTTTTGAAAAAAAGACGAAGCATCCGGCAATATACTGGTGAAGAAATCTCAAAGGAACAATTACAGATGGTATTAAATGCAGGACTATTATCCCCTTCCAGCCGTTCCATCAGACCTTGGGAACTGATTGTGATACAGAATAAGGATACCTTAAAAACGATGTCCGAGTGTCGTATTGGTTCTGCTAAAATGCTTGCAAATGCTTCTGCTGCAATCGTGGTAACAGCCAACGAAGAGAAGTCAGATGTGTGGACAGAGGACTGCTCTATCGTAATGTCTAACATGCATTTGATGGCAGACAGTCTCGGACTGGGAAGCTGCTGGATTCAAGGACGTTTAAGAGATGCATCTGACGGGCAAACTACGGAAGATTATTTGCGAGATATTTTAGGATATCCAAAAGAAATCCATCTGGAAGCTATTTTATCATTAGGAATTCCGGCAGTACATCCAGATGGGCACTCACTGACAGATATTCCTGAAAACAAAATATACTATGAAAAATATGGAAATAGCGAGGTGCTATAATGGACAACGGAAAATCAACTTATTACATTGCCAGTTGTGTTTTTACATCGAAGTATCCAGCGCTCAGCAATAAAATACAACAGTATTTCAAAGAAAAATTTCATACCCGGATAGTACGATGCTGTACCCCAAAATATAAACTCAAAAAATATGAGGATCTGATGCCGGAACCATATCATGATGCATGGTGTGTATTACCGGATAGTGGACATTTTGAAGATGACGATACTGTTTATTCTATTTGTCATAATTGCACGGATATTTTGGAAGAAACCAAACCTATGGTCAAAGTAAAATCAGTTTGGGAGAAGATTCTTACTGATGAAACATTTCCTTACCCGGACTACCAGGGAAAAGAAATGGCAATACAGGATTGCTGGCGTTCTTATGATAAAAGAGCAGAACAGGATGCAGTCAGACAACTTGCAAGAAACATGAATATCAAGATTATTGAACTTCCAAATAACTATGAAAAAGCAGATTTTTGCGGAACAACGCTTTATTCTCCGTGCGTAAAACGAAATGCAGTTTTAGCTCCGCATCGCTTTGTAGAAAATGCGGAAGGAAAGTTTGGAAATTATTCTGAAGATGAGAAAAAGAAAATCATGCAGGAATATGTAAGTGGGCTTCCAACTCGTGATATTATTACTTACTGTCACTATTGTCAGACAGGATTGGAACTCGGAGGTGCAAATGCTGTGCATTTGGCAAAACTTTTGTTTGGAGTTTGATAGAAAATAAAAAGACATATTTATTTTAGTATTGCTTTTCTAAACAAAAACACTATTTATTTTACTACTGGAAAATAAACAATTTCCTTGAGTTCATTGCCAAAAGGAGTAATTAGAAAGCATTTCCATGTTTAGATATATAACCTTCCTTATTCACCATCATCTTGAATAATTAACCGTCTTTCAAATCATCTGCCAATGATAGACGTAAGTACCTTTTCTTGACGTCCATTTTTATTTTAGTTTTATACGGTACAATCACGAAATCCACAGCTGTAATCTTCTAAAATAAGTATGAAAAAAGCATCTGCAATTCCTCACATATGCTTGATGTTATCAAACTCAAGAAGCAATTTCTTCATACTTTCGTTTATAACTATTCAGTTAATTTTGTTCGAGTTTTTTATCATGCTGCAGACGCCCAATGACAATATCCGAGCCTATTTTTATGGCATCAGCAAAATATTGAATAGAGTCAACGGAATAATTTCC
>CALFNR010000141.1:0-8383 GCA_937903005.1 uncultured Lachnoclostridium sp.
GAACACTATGATGGAAAAATTGGGTTAATGACCAATGCTACATTAATAAATAAATCTAACGTTGATGTAATTGTTAACTCAGTTGATAACATTAGTATTAGCTTGGATGGAGCAACACCTAAAACAGTTGAGCTAATTCGCGGAAAAGGTGTATATGAAAAAGTACTGGAATCTATTAAATTGTTACAGGATAAACATTTTGAAGATATATCAGTTTCAATGGTAGTTACTGCTGATAATGAATTTTATATAGATGAATTTATTAGCTTATGTAAAGGAATGAATTGTGAACCAATTTTGAGAGTACTTAGTATTGCGGGAGAAGCTGCGAATAATAAGGAATTGTTGTCTAAACAGCAGTTATCGACGGAAAACAGAAGTAACATTGGAACAGAAAAAAAATCAAGTTCAGAAGAATACCGCTTTTATACTTGTTCCTGTGATGCAGGGGCAACTACTTTAACAATAGAGAATGATGGCAATATATATCCATGTAATTTGTTTGTTGAATCTGAGTATTGCCTTGGAAATATATTAGATGTTGATGAACTTACTGGTTTATTACAGAAGCATCCGCATAAATTTCTTTCAGAATGTCTTCTTGAATATGAACCAGAGCAGATAAGGGAATGTAAGGGATGTGATTTAGCATATTTCTGTTGGAGTTGCTTGCATGAAGTTCTGGAACTACGCAATACAAGAGGGGTTGCACATAAATGTAAGTATGCAAAAAAATATTATAACAATGTTTGGAGTAAGGGGGAGTAGAGTTGAACTTCAACATTTTTTTTACGAATAGTTGCAACTTGAATTGTTATTACTGTTACGAAAAGGAAAAGAATGAAAAGGTTATTTCAAAAAAAGTACTAGATCAGACATTAAATTTTATGGATTCGGTGATTAAGGATAATGAAGAAAGCATTAATGTAACTACGCATGGCGGAGAGCCATTTATTGCGTACGATATGATCAAATATTTTATACAAGAAGCAAGAAGACGTTTCCCTAAAATACAATTTAGTATGACTACAAATGCAACATTGCTTACTGATGAGAAAATTGAATTTATTATGGAGAATTACAAAAGTTTTGCAGTCAGTATTGATGGTATTAAGAAAGCACATGATGCAAATCGAGTTTTTAAAGATGGATCTGGAAGTTACGATATTGTGATAAATAATATTAAGAAAGTGTTGCAAAAAGGATTCCCAGCACAAGCTAGAATGACTATTAATCCCTATAATTATCAGTATTTGAGCGAGGGAATAATTGAATTAATAGAGATAGGCTTTACAGACATAATGCCAATGCCAGATACTTTTACAAATGAGTGGTCCGAAGAAATGTTTGATGATATGAAAAAGGAATTAGAAAAAGTAATTCTTTATCTTAAAAGTAATCAGTTAGATACAGACGTTTCAATTGGATTGATAGATGCTGTTAAGTGTAAGATGAAAAATTCATCATGTGATGGTGGGATAACCACGTTTTCAATCAATACAGATGGAGAAGTGTATCCTTGTATGTTGGTTAACGGGAGAAAAGAGTACAACATAGGCAGTGTTACCAGAGGAATATCAAATGAGAAACTTGAACACGTTCATTGTTGCGATAGCGAAATAATCCAGGAATGCCAAGGTTGTACTAGGTATGATTATTGTACTAACACACGATGTAAAATTATAAATGAAGTAGTTCAAGGAAATGCAAATTATCCCATTGTTGCAAGATGTAAAGTTGAAAACATTGCTGTGGAATTATACGAATATAGTAATAAGATTGGGTGATAAAGCAAACCTAAAAGCATATTAAGGGAGGAAAAACATGAAAATAACTAAAATTCAAAAAAGAGATTTAGTAAGCAATGTTCAAGCTCAATCTTCTGATTGCAAAACAGATTGTAAGGTAAAAGTTTGGGCTGGAAAGAAAGAAGCAGATGGTAATGCAGCAGGATGCTGGTATACATATCAGTATACAGCAAGATGGAATCCATTGGCGTAAGGAAAGAAGGAGGAACTAAAATTGAAGATTGAAAAGATTAGCAATGCAATGCCTTTAAATGTTCAAGGACAGGGATGTAATGATGATTGTACAGAACATGATAAGTTAGTAGGTAAAAAAGATAAAAATACATCAGGTTGTGTAATTTATAGCACAATTTATACAGCAAAAGGAAATATACTTTTCTAAAATCTTTAGGTTTGCTTTATTATATAAGTGAGTTCTCTTTGGAGAACTCACTATTCATTTGAGACAAAAAAAGGAGGTATTCCTAATGATTACAACAGTTGTTATAGATTCAGGTATTAATAAAGAACTGGTAGAATGTTCTACGATAGATATCCTTAATAAAGGATGTTATGATAATTGTGGTCATGGAACAGCATGTGCCATAACGATCAAAAATGTTTGCAAAGAAGTAGAGATTATTTCCATACCTTTGTTAGACGAACATGGAATGGCAAACAGCATGGAATTTGAAGAAGCTTTGCAATCGTGTCTAAGTATTAATTGTGATATCATAAATTTAAGTTTATCTATTCTTGATGAAAATGCAGGGAGGATTAAAGAGATTTGTTGTAAACTAAGAGAACAAGGAAAAGCAATTATCTCTTCTGTAACAAATAGATTGGAAGAGAGTATTCCTGCAATATATAAAGATGTAATTGGTGTAAGAGGGAAATTATTTGATTCGCCAGATATTTATTGGTTTAATGAGAAAAGAAAAATACAAATGATAGCAGATATCACACCAGTATTTACAGATTATTCATTAGGAAGATATTTGATTTTCTCAGGAAATAGTAAAGCAACGGCTGTGGCTAGTGGGCTATTAGCACGTTTTATGATGGAGAACAGAAGAGAGAATATTGATACAATTTTAAGGAAGAATGCAGCAAAAAGTGAGTGGAAAAACTCAGATCTAGTATTCAATCGAAGTGATTTAAAAAAGAGAATGTTAGTAGATGAGCAGCAAGATATAATAATTTCGCTGGTTGAAATGATTAATAATCTTACTGAAATAGATATGAGAGAAATTGGAAGAGATGAGGAGTTGCTAAGTTTAGGAATTATTACACCGTTTACAATAAAAAGAATAATGTCAGATATTAATAGAGTTTTTGGTTTAGATATGAATCTGAAGAACACAACTCCACAAGACTTTCTTACGATAAATAACTTATTATTAGCTATTAGGAGAGTTGGTAATGATAGAACAAATTAAATTATATAAGAATATGTTTAAGTATTCCAAAGGAAATATAGCATGGTATGTGCTTTTGTTTATATGCATGGGATTGAAAACAGCAACATCATTGTTGTCTCCATGGTTATTATCCCAAATTGTTGATGACTCTATTGCGAGTAAAGATATTAGTAGAATTATCATTCTTAGTATACTTTCGGTTGTATTATGTATCATTAGTAGTGCAGTGATTATAGTAGCCCAAGGTATTACTACAAAAATTGAACGTAAAATTACGATAGAGATAAGAGAACAATGTTTAAATAACTTATTGGCTAAAACAGGAGATTTCTATACAAGTGCCAATAGTAGTGATTTATTAACTCTATTTATGCAAGATATTGAAAATGTTTCAAATATGTTATCATCACAAGTTATAAGCATAATTTTTGACATTATTACTGTAGTTGGAATAGCACTATTCTTGTTTTATACCTATTTTAAGCTGTCGCTTATCGTTTTCATTATTCTAGTTATATTAGTGAGGTATCAAAAACGTATTAATAAGAAAATGGAGAGTGTAACCGATGAAAGTAGACTAAGTATCATAAGATTACAAAAACTGATACAAGAGCTAATTTCCAATAGTCTATCTTTTATTGTAGGAAATTTCTGGTGGTATCAAACTGAGAAAATTCGGAAATGTGAACAAGATTTTGCAAAAGTAAAGCTTAAAACTTCTCTTACAATGTCATGCTTTAGTTCAACTGTAAGCATGTTGTCGAGTATCTTATCGGCATTAATTATTGGAGTTGGTGCTATTCGTGTTGTAAATGCCAAGATGAGTGTTGGTACTCTATTAGCGTTTAATGTTTATTCACAAAAATTAATGTCTCCATTAATAGATTTAGCAAATATTAGTATTGATTTGGCAGTAGCGAGAGTATCTTATGATAGAATTCAAAAGTTGCTTGACAATAATAATCAAGTCCAGGCAAATGAGGTTTATAAATCAAAAGGAAGTTGTGAAATTGTATTTGAAAATGTTAGCTTTTCGTATAACAATAGAGAGCAGATTTTGAAAGATATTTCATTTACAATTAAAAAGGGACAAGTACATGCCTTTGCTGGTGAGAGTGGGGGAGGAAAATCTACAATAATAAATTTAATTTTTGGTTTATGGTATTCATCGAATGGAATAATTAAAATAGATGGGAAAAATTTAAAGGACTATTCGTTAACGAGCTACCGGGACAAGGTTAGTATCGTAAGTCAAAATGTTTTCTTATTAGATGATACGATATATAACAATATCACATTGGGGGATGTTTCTCCAGATGATGAAAAAGTAAGATCTGCTTTAAAGAAAGCTAAGATGTGGGATTATGTAAAAGGATTAGAGGAAGGATGGGATAGTAATATTGGAGAAAATGGAATTCGATTATCTGGTGGCGAAAAACAACGTATTGCTATAGCGAGAGCAATTTATAAGAATTCCGATTTACTTATTTTTGATGAGGCAACCTCCATGTTAGATAACGAAACTGAATATTGTATACTACAGGATGCATGTGAAATATTTAAAGGTAAAACTGTGATTATGATAGCACATCGATTATCAACTATAAAAAAGGCAGATTGCATCTCTATATTAAAAAAAGGCCGGATTGTTGAAGAAGGAACCCATGAAGAGCTTTTACAAAAGGGAAATGTTTATTACAAAATGTATCATTATCAACAATAAGATGATTTGCACAATTGATGAAATATTTGCTAGAAAACTTCTGGAGTATCATAAATATCACATTCTGTTACCATTCCTACTGAAAGAAAAGTCTATTTATGATATAATACTGTTGTAAATTACTACATATTAGTTAGGAAGTTGATTATGAAAAATATTTTAGTTGTCGAGGATGATATTCTATTGAATAAGACCTTAGTATACAATTTGAGATTAGAAGGATTCGCAGTAGAATCTTGCTATACCTGTGCTGATGCGAGCAAGCAATTAGCGCAAACTTCTTTTCATTTAATTATATTAGATGTCAATTTGCCAGATGGAAATGGATTTGAATTATGTACAGAAATACGAGAACATGATTTGAAGACCTATATTATCTTTTTAACAGCATGTGATAGAGAAAGTGATATGTTAAAAGGATACGAGGTAGGTGGAACCGATTATATTACAAAGCCATTCTCAGTCGCCGTTTTATGTAGAAAAGTGATTGCAGTTTCCGATGATATGGATCGTAGGAGCATACACCATGAGGTATTTGATGATGGGTATTTAATGGTTGATTTTACAAAACAGGTATCATTTGTAAATGGTAATTTAGTTGAGTTTACTCCAAAGGAGTATCGTATGTTACAAATGTTTGTAGAGAATGCGGGATTTATTTTGACGAAGCGACAAATATTAAATATATTGTGGGAAAGTGATGGCGATTTTGTAGACGATCACACGTTGGCTACCATTATCAGCAGAATTCGTAAAAAGATTGAATCACAAGAACATAAATATATTAAAACAGCGTATGGATTAGGTTATCAGTGGATTGGTGGGACAGAATGTGATTAGGAAGATATCAGTAAGAAAATTTTGTGTTATTATGGGGGTAATATGTTTTTTGTTGTCAATTGTAGTTGTATCTATAATTTATAAATTGACCGAGGAAACAGCAGTATGGCTTTGCGGTGGAGGTTTAAGCTGTCTTTTTTTATGCTATTACATCTTACTTATTGAATTTATGAATCAGAAATTAGCAGATTTTACGTTGCAATTATGTGACATGTTAGATCAAATGATAAATGGAAAATATATAGAAATTAATGGTTGTGATGAGGAAACGTTGCTATCTAGAATTCGTCATAGGTTAAAGAAACTCTATTATGTTATGCAGGATAAGCAGAATGAAGTTGATAAAGAAAAAACAGATTTACAAGTTATGATTTCAGATATTTCGCATCAAACAAAAACTGCTATTACAAATTTGAAAATGCTAAATGATACATTACTTAATAAGAAAAATTCAGACGAAAAGAGAATTGAATTTCTGAATGCAATGGCGGGACAATTAAATAAACTTGAATTTCTTATACAATTTATGGTGAAAATGTCACGGCTTGAAACTGGGGTTATAACTTTGAAATCAAGTGTAAGTCCTATATTAGAAACAATTGCCGCAGCAGCAAACGGAGTATTAGCACTCATTGAGGAAAAGGAATTGGAACTCAATGTGGAGTGTCCAGAGGACTTGTTAGTTAATCATGATTGTCGATGGACAAGTGAAGCAATCTATAATTTGCTAGATAATGCAGTGAAATATACAGCACCAGGAGGGAAAATAGATATATTGGTAAATGAATATGAAATGCATATTGTAATATGTGTAAAAGATACAGGACGAGGAATTCCAGAATGCGAGCAGGCAGCAATTTTTCAAAGATTTTATAGAGAGGCTGCTGTTCATGAAATTAGTGGAATTGGAATTGGTCTTTATCTTACACGTCAAATTGTTAGTATGCAAGGTGGATATGTAAAAGTTGAATCAAAGGTCGGAAAAGGTTCGGCTTTTTCAATTTATTTACCAAAGAATTAAATTATCACTAAATTGTAACAAAGTATTTTAAAAGAAATGTATTAGAAGGACAATTTTGCAACAATTTAATGATATATTATACCTATCGAACAGAAAGGTAGGAAAGATATGAATATATTAGAGATAAGAAATCTAAGCAAAATTTACGGTGTAGAGCCAAATATAATTTGTGCTCTTAACGATGTGAGCCTTTCTATAGAAAAAGGCCAATTTGTTTCTATTGTAGGCTCGTCAGGTTCGGGTAAATCTACATTATTACACATGATGGGAGGATTGGATACACCAACATCTGGAGAAGTGTTTGTAGTTAAACAGGAATTATCAAAGTTGAATGAGGAAAAATTGACAATATTTCGTCGTCGAAATATTGGGTTTGTATTTCAAAATTATAATCTTGTTCCTATTCTTAATGTATATGAAAATATCACATTACCAGTGGAATTAGATGGGGAAACAGTTGATAAAGAATTTATGAACGAAATAGTTTCGGACCTTGGTTTATCCAATAAATTAAATTGTATGCCAAATACTCTTTCTGGTGGACAACAGCAGCGAGTGGCAATTGCTAGAGCTTTAGTTACGAAACCAGCTATAATACTTGCAGATGAACCTACAGGAAATCTTGATAGTAAAACTAGTGCAGATGTTCTTGGAGTGTTGCAGAGGACAAGTAAAAAATTTAGTCAGACCATTGTTATGATTACACATGATACAAAAATTGCTCAATTAGCAGATCGCATCGTGCGTATAGAAGATGGTAGGCTTATGGATTAGGGAGGGGCATACTATGAATTTTCCTTTAGAGAACTTTACAGGTGCTGTACTAAATAAAATTGCTAAACGCTTATTGAAAGCAAAAAAGAATACAATAATAGTACTTGCGATTGTGTTGTCGACATTGTTATTCGCTAGTCTTTTTACGATTGCAATAAGTCTTCAAGAAGCGATGCAAGATAGTGATATGAGAAAAATTGGAACATGTGCACATGCAGGCATAAAGCATATCAGTATAGATGAATATAATACAGTAAAGGTAAATCCAAAGATTAAAGCAAGTGGATATTCAGTTATCATTGGTTCAGCGGTGGGAGAGTGTTTTACAAAAGTACCTACAGAAGTAAGATGGGCTAATGATACTTATTCAAAATGGACATTTAATTATCCTAGTCAGGGGCATTTACCAGAGAAAGATAACGAATTGGCAACAAGCAAAATTGTTTTGGAAGCAATGGGAGCAGATGCAAAACTAGGTCAAGAAATAGAACTTTCGTATCTAAAAGATGATGAAATGCAATCAGATAAGTTTACATTATGTGGAATATGGGATGGCGATCTTGTTTCCTATCGACAAACTATTTTGCTGGCTAAAGGTTATATGAGTAAAAATGCACCAGCTGTACATGGAAAAACAGATGAGGATATTGAGGATTCTACTGGTTATGTAGATTGTATCTTTAAATTTCCAACAGCATGGAATATAGAAAAGAAGACAAAAAAGCTAGTCGATAGCTGTGATTTAAGTGGTAGAGCGAGCATAAATACTGCGTATGGGACTACAAATATAAACCTATCAAGCTGCATCTTTATATTG
>CALFNR010000142.1:0-3419 GCA_937903005.1 uncultured Lachnoclostridium sp.
CCTGCAATGCAAAAAGCTTTCTATAAAATCCAGATAAACCTATTGTCATACTGTGTCTTTTCTTATAAAATAACACTAATAATTGTTTCGAAATAAACCGAAACAAAACTAGAAAGGCTTGGTATAAACTATGAGTATTTTAAGCGTGGAACATCTTAGTCATGGATTTGGTGACCGTGCAATTTTTCAAGATGTATCATTCCGTCTGTTAAAAGGCGAACATATTGGTCTGATTGGAGCAAACGGTGAAGGTAAATCAACCTTTATGAATATCATCACTGGCAAACTTATGCCAGATGAAGGAAAAGTTGAATGGTCCAAAAATGTACGTGTTGGCTATCTTGATCAACATACCGTTCTAGAGAAAGGTATGACAATCCGCGATGTGTTGAAATCTGCTTTCTCTTTCCTATTTGAGATGGAACAGCAGATGAATGAAATCTGTGATAAAATGGGAGAAGCTTCTGAAGTCGAATTAGCCGTTATGATGGAGGAATTAGGAGTAATCCAAGATCTCTTAATGGTTCATGATTTTTATATTATTGATTCCAAAATAGAAGAAATCGGACGTGCCCTCGGTCTGGACGACATCGGTCTGGACAAAGACGTAACAGATCTTAGCGGTGGGCAGAGAACAAAGGTTTTATTAGGTAAGCTTTTATTAGAAAAACCTGATATTCTCCTACTAGACGAGCCTACTAACTATTTAGATGTGGAGCACATTGAATGGTTAAAACGTTACCTGCAAGAATATGAGAATGCATTTATCTTGATTTCTCATGACATTCCGTTTTTAAATAGTGTTATTAACTTAATTTATCATATGGAAAACCAAAAATTAGATCGCTATGTGGGTGATTATGACAAATTCCAAGAAGTTTACGCTATGAAGCGTACTCAATTAGAGGCAGCTTACAGACGTCAACAACAGGAAATTGAAGAATTAGAGGACTTCGTTGCCAGGAATAAAGCTCGTGTTTCCACGCGTAATATGGCTATGTCCCGTCAGAAAAAGTTAGATAAGATGGAAGTCATTGAACTTGCCAAAGACAAACCAAAACCAGAATTCAATTTCTTACCTGCAAGGACTTCTGGAAAAGTTCTATTTGAAACAAAAGACCTGGTAATTGGTTATGATGAACCACTTTCCAAACCACTTAACTTATCCATGGAACGTGGTCAGAAAATCGTTTTAACTGGTGCAAACGGTATTGGTAAGACAACCTTATTAAAAAGCATTTTAGGAATTAACAAACCATTGGAGGGGTCTGTCACTTTAGGTGATTACTTAGAGATTGGTTACTTCGAACAGGAAATGGCCCCAGGCAATACAACTACCTGTATCGACGAAATCTGGAATGAATTTCCTTCTTACACCCAATACCAAGTTCGTTCTGCTCTTGCGAAATGTGGTCTTACAACCAAACACATCGAGAGCCAGGTTAGGGTCTTAAGTGGTGGTGAGCAAGCCAAAGTCCGTTTATGCAAATTAATCAACAGAGAAACAAACATCTTGCTTCTTGACGAGCCTACCAACCATTTAGATAAAGATGCAAAAGAAGAATTAAAACGTGCACTAAAAGAGTACAAAGGAAGCATCCTGCTAATCTGCCATGAACCTGATTTTTATGATGGTCTTGCTACAGATGTCTGGGACTGCTCACAGTGGAGCCTTAAAATAGTATAAAGGAGGTATTTTTATGGATATTACCGCAATGGTTGCAGCAATTCCTACAATGAATCTTGGGAATCAAATTGCTGCAAGTATTATGAAACTATCATTGAACCAGCTAGAAACAGCTGGTGAAGGCATGAAAAAAATGATGGAAATGTCCGTTACACCTAATCTTGGTGGCAACATCGACATCAGTATTTAATCACCAGTTGAAACTGGTACAAGAACGTTCCTAGCTAAGAACAAAGTGTGAGTTCCTCACATACCCTCGCGTTTTCAGGCTACTTTAAGGAACTCACGCTTTGCTGCGCCGAGCGGGTGCCGCTGTACTTTAGCGACTATTTTCCTTACCCGTTCGTGTGCATCCAGCCCCTGTTTTTAGGGGCTTTTTTACTTATAGGGAAGGATCCGCAGAAGACTTTCCTATAAGTAAAAAAACGTGTCTGCATTTTTACATACAGGCACGTTTTTATTTTATTTAATCTAACCCTACTGATTCTGTTTCTTTACTACACTGCAAACCATGTCATAAATATCTTTGTGTGTTTTCTTTAATGCCATAACCTTATAATCCTCATTAATAAAGCAATGGGAAGATGTTCCTGTTACTTTAAGTTCCCCTGTCTCTTTTTCATAAATTTCATATGCAAATTCTATGACAACTCCATTAAACTTGGTTACGGTCGCTTCTACTATAACCTCTTCACCAAAATGTGTCATATTTTTATATTTACAGCTTACATCTACAACTGGCATAATAATCCCCTTTTTCTCAAGTTCTTCACATGGCAGCCCGATGGATTTCAGCCAAGCCACTCTCCACTCCTCAAACCACCTGATGTAATTAGAATGATGAACGATCTTCATCTGATCTGTTTCATAATACTGCACACTATGTATATACTGAAAATTCTGTTTCAAACTGTACGCCTCCATTTCTAATACATGCTATTATGACACTTTTTTCTTAAAATTGCAAACAACAATCCTCCCCCTTAACTTAGGTCTTTATAAACAAGTTCTGGTTGTTTTACCATATAAATCATGTTAGAATTAAGTGTGGCATTAAACATAAGGGAGTGATATTATTGGCAAGTTATGTACAATTTTTAAACGTTGGATTTGGTATCATCAATAACACAAAGGAAGTCGAGACTTGGAATATCAAAGAAATGATGGAAGAAGCCCTTTTAATGGACAATCCAGATTTAGATGTTCGCATTATCGGCTTCCGTTTTTACGACTTGGACCCAGTTACCAACCATGTTTTAAAAAAAAGCGGAATTTACTACCTTGATGGAGAAATTGTTGATTCCCCATCTAAAGACCCAGCTGTAGTTTCTTTCTTAGCTGCTGCTAATAAAGAATATCCAAAAGGCCAAAGACTAATCAAGATTCAAAAGCCATATACACTAGTATATGCACTAGAAAAGGAAGACACAATCGTAGATGTAAAACCATTCTTAGCTAAGATTCGAGCAAAAAAGGCAGAAGAACAGTTAAAACGCATGAAAAAAGATATTGAAGATTACAAGAACAATTTAGTTGAAGCACTTCGCAAAATTGAAGACGCTATCGAGAATAACGCATTTAACACCATTCCACTTGTAGATTCTACTTACTCCGAGGCATCTAAAACTTTAAATATCATGAACGATGGCGGTAATTTTTATAAACATATTGATTATCTGAGAAACAAACGAGTAGAGATAATGAATCTTGAAAGAAAGATGAGCGAAACATT
>CALFNR010000143.1:0-83605 GCA_937903005.1 uncultured Lachnoclostridium sp.
AAATTATGCTGGCTGGTGGATTAACAGACAAAAACGTTGGAGAGGCAATCAGATTACTGCATCCTGGAATTGTAGATGTAAGTTCGGGTGTAGAAAAGGAAACAGGCAAGGGAAAAGACAAAGAAAAGATTGCACGGTTTGTAAAAGCTGTTTTTAACCGATAGAAAATTCCGAAGAAGGAAAGGATGATTAAGAGTATGAGTACATATTATGGAGAATTTGGAGGACAGTACGTAGCAGAGTCCTTAATGAATACATTAAAAGAGGTGGATGAGGCATTTGAGGAAGCCATTCACGATCCAAAGTTCTGGGAAGAATTTGATTATTATATGAAAGAGTATGTTGGCAGGGAAACGCCTCTTTACTTCGCATCCCGATTGACGGAAAAATATGGACCAAAGATTTATCTGAAACGTGAGGATTTGAATCACACAGGAGCTCACAAAATCAACAATGTTATTGGTCAGATTCTATTAGCAAAACGTATGGGCAAGAAAAAGGTAATTGCAGAAACAGGTGCAGGACAGCATGGCGTTGCAACCGCAACAGGTGCAGCTTTATTTAATATGGAATGTAAGGTATATATGGGAGAAGAGGACATTAAACGTCAGGAACTGAATGTACTTCGTATGAAGATGCTAGGAAGTTCTGTGGAATGTGTAACATCAGGAAGCCGTACTTTAAAGGATGCAACCAATGAAGCGATTCGTACCTGGGCAAAAGAAGCGGAGGATACCTTCTATGTTATCGGTTCCGCTGTTGGACCTTACCCTTATCCCAAAATAGTGAAAACATTTCAAAGTGTAATCAGCAAGGAAGCTAGAAAACAGATTTTACAAAAAGAAGGAAGACTTCCAGATACGGTAATGGCTTGTGTTGGAGGAGGTTCCAATTCCATCGGAATGTTTGCAGAATTTATTGAGGATAAGGACGTAAAACTGATTGGCGTTGAGGCAGCTGGACTTGGTATCGAAACAGGAAAACATGCAAGTGCCATGGCATTAGGAAAACCAGGAGTGTTACATGGAATGCGTTCTTATCTGCTACAGGATGATGACGGTAATGTTCAGTTGGCCCATTCTATCTCAGCAGGTCTTGATTATCCGGGTGTTGGTCCAGAACATGCTTACTTAAAAGATACTGGCCGTGCGCAGTATGTATCCGTTACAGATGATGAGGCAATGAACGCATTGTTAGAACTTTGTAAAATGGAAGGAATTATTCCGGCTATTGAGAGTTCTCATGCTTTAGCATATTTGCTTAAGTATGCCAAAGAGTGTTCAAAGGATGAGATTATTGTGATGTGCTTATCTGGACGAGGTGATAAGGACTGCCATACCATTCAGGCATGGTTAGAAGGAAATAAGGAATCTTTGAATAAATAGGGGGTAATGATTATGAATCGTATCGAAGAAAGGTTAAGCCAGTTACAGGAAAAAGGAGAAAAGGCATTTATTACATATATGACAGCAGGACTTCCAGATATGGAAGGAATGAAAGAATTATTAAAGGCGCAGGAAGAGGCAGGTACCGATATTGTGGAACTTGGAATTCCATTTTCTGATCCAGTTGCAGACGGTCCAGTGATTCAGGATGCTTCCTATCGTTCTATTTTAAAAGGAACCAATTTAAAGAAAACATTTCAGGCAGTAAAAGAAGTGCGAGAAGAGTGCCAGATTCCAATCATATTTATGATGTATTACAATACTATTTTGCACTATGGGGTAAAAGAGTTTGTTAAGAAATGTGAAGAAGCTGGAGTAGATGGTCTGATTGTTCCTGACTTGCCATTTGAAGAGCAAAAGGAGATTAAGGCATGTTTGACTTCGGAACATGCGCCAATCCTGATTGAACTGGTTTCTCCTGTATCAAAACAGAGAGTTCCGATGATTCTAGAAAATGCCCGCGGCTTTGTATATTGTGTATCTTCCATGGGAGTGACTGGCCAGGAAGGTCAATTTTATGATACGGTAAAAGAGTATTTGAAAGAAGTGAAAGAACAGTCAAAGATTCCGGTTATGATGGGATTTGGAATTCAGACGGCCAAGGATGTTGAGTTTGTGAAAGATACAATAGATGGTTGTATTGTGGGAACGCATTTTATTGAAATATTAGAGGAATGCAACTATGACCTGGAAGAAGCAAAGAAATATATTAAGCAATTTAAGAGTGAATTGAACGGAGTTTTCGTATAGAGTTGAATTCTAAAAATGCCGCTCTGTTTATAGGGGCGGCATTTTTGTACCATAATTCTTTTCTACACAAGAGGAATATCTTCCTCGTAATCAACATTATCAAAATGGAATCCGAACATTTTGTAAAAATCTTCCCAATAACCGTCTGTGTCTGCAAAATCCATCAGATTTTCGGTGGAAACCTTGTCCCAGTTCTCCATAACTGCTTGTTGCACATCCTCGCGCATTTCAAGATCATCTACACGAATTAATCCATTTTCATCAGTCAATATGCCATCAGGACCTAATACTTTGTCATGGAACAAACGATACATCTGCTCGATACAGCCTTCGTGAATTCCTTTCTCTTTCATTACTTTATATAACAAAGAGATATATAGAGGCACAACAGGAATTGCAGAACTTGCCTGTGTAACAAGTGCTTTATTCACAGATACATAAGCATTTACACCTTTAAATTCTTTTGTAATTTCTTTAGAAGTAGCAATCAGATGATTCTTCGCCATTCCAATGGTACCATTTTTGTAGATTGCATGTGTTACTTCAGGGCCGATGTAAGAGTAAGCAAGAGTTGTTACTTTGTCAGCAAGAACACCAGCATGTTCTAATGCTGTAATCCAGTCCTTCCAATCTTCGCCGCCCATAACCGTTATGGTATTCGCAACTTCTTCTTCTGTTGCATAAGGAATGCTTGCATCAATTATAGTATTGTGTACTAAATCCCAGTTCTTGTTTTTAAATTCTTCTGAAATAGCTTTGATAACAGAAGAGTATGTAACACCATTTTTTGTTCTTCTTGGTGCTGCAATACTATATACAATCATATCAATCTTACCAAGATCTTGTTTGATTGTTTCAATTGTCTGTTCTTTGATTTCTTTTGAAAATGCATCGCCATTAATGGTTTTCGCATAAAGACCATCACTTGCGGCAATCTCATCAAAAGCTTTTGTGTTGTAGTAACCAGCAGTGGCGCATCTTCTTTCGGTAGGCTGTTTTTCAAACATAATACCTAATGTGTTTGCCTTTGCACCATAAGCTAAACTTATTCTGGAAGCAAGTCCGTAGCCGGTGGAACATCCAATTACAAGAACGTTTTTTGCACCTTCCATAGCAGGATGGTTTTTAACATATGTAATTTGTCTTTTTACGTTTTCGGCGCATCCCTTTGGGTGTGCTGTTGTACAAATAAAGCCTTTTACTTTTGGCTGTATAATCATAATGCATCTCCCTCACTGTAGTTTGATAATCAAAGTTTATTTTAGCATAATTTATAGGGATGTACAATAAGTGGAAAATCAAAACAACAAAAAATTATGTTTACTTTTGATGAAACTTCTTCTATATTAATAGTGGATGATAACATTGTATATAAGAGGTGCAAGAATGAATATAGGTTTATTTACCGAGACTTACTATCCGGAGATTAATGGTGTTGCTGCATCGGTATATGTGTTAAAGGAAGAACTAGAAAAACAGGGACATAACGTGTATGTGTTTACTACCACATCACCAGGGGCACCAAAGGATGAAAAGAATGTATATCGGGTACACAGTTTACCATGTATTTTAATTAGTGACAGGCGAGTTGGCCTGCTGTATCAAAGAAAAACTGCGTCCATAATTAAGAAATTAAACTTAGATATTATACATACCAATACGGAATTTTCCCTTGGCATATTCGGAAGGATTATGGCAAAAGAGCTGAAGATTCCGATTATTCATACTTATCACACGATTTATGAAGATTATACACATTATATAACAAAAGGTGTGTTATTGGATAACAAAGCAAAGAAAGCAGTTCGGGCATTTTCCAAGGTTTGTTGTAATACGGTGGATGAAGTCATTGTTCCAACAGAGAAGGTCAAGGAACTGTTGCGAGCTTATCATGTCAAACGACATATAGAAGTCATTCCATCGGGAATCGATTTGGATAAGTTTGATGAAGGCAGATACCAGGCGAAAGAACTGGATGAGATACGAACTGAGTATGGAATTCAAAAGAATGATAAAGTAATCTTGTATCTAGGTAGATTGTCTCATGAAAAAAATATGGAAGAATTGTTAAGTTATATGCCATTCTATATGAAAAAGCATGAGGATGCAAAATTTGTAATAGTTGGAGATGGACCAGCAAGTTCTCATTTAAAGAATATGGTTAAGGGGCTATCTTGTGAAAAGTCTATTCTGTTTCTAGGAGAAAAACCATATGATGAAGTAGGAAAATACTATCAGCTAGGTGATGTATTCGTAAGTGCTTCCAATAGTGAAACACAAGGATTAACCTTTATTGAAGCTATGGCATCAGGGCTTCCGGTTATTGCGAAAGAGGATAAGTGCCTAAATGGTATTATGGAAGAAGGGGGGAATGGTTTCTTTTTCCGTAGTCAAGAGGAATTTGTTCATGCATTAGATAACGTTTTGTATAGTGGGAAAGAAGAACAATATTGTAAAAATGCAAAAGAAACCGCTTATCGTTTTTCGACACATGTGTTTGCGAGTGAGATACTTGATGTATATGAGGATGTACTAAGTAGAAGGGAATTACAATATGGATAAACGAGGAGAAAAGAAATTGATTATCATGCAGGTAATATTAGTTGTTTTAGGAATTGCTGCAGTTGTGTATTATTCGATAATTGTATCAATTTTGGGATTCCGTAGAGATTTTTCTTTAGTCTGGATAGTGGGAGCATTGGGCTGTTTTGTTCTTTGTTTCCTATTAAACCAAATGGGAAAATTGCAATATGCTGGTGCATCAAAGGTACTGAATATGCTAATAGCAGTGTTTGTGATTTTAATTGTATTTTTTGCATTTATTGAAAGCTTGATCCTGAGGACAGGATTTGCAAAACCCGATGCTGGAGCTGATTACATGATTGTATTAGGGGCTCAGGTAAATGGTACGAAAGTATCAAAAGCCCTTCGTTGCCGCTTGGATGCAGCGATATCGTATGCAATGGATAATAAAGAGACAAAAGTAATTGTCTCAGGTGCCCAGGGGTATAAAGAAGACATTACAGAAGCTAAGGCCATGCGTGATTACTTAGTAGAGAATGGATTGGAAGAGGAGCGAGTTATCATGGAGGATAAGTCAACCAATACCAATGAAAATATAATGTATAGTAAGAAGTTAATGGAACAATCCGATTATGTGGTCATTGTAACGAATCGCTTTCATTTATATCGAGGAGTACACATAGCTAAGAAACAGCTGACGCAAAAGGTAGAAGGTCTTGGGGCGGATACAGGTACTCTGCTCTTTTTAAACTATTATGTAAGAGAAGCGTTTGCAATTGTAAAAGACGGATTGATGGGGCATATTTAGGAGGCAAAGTATGGAGTCTAGAAAAGAAAAGGCGGTACGCCTGTTTCAAGAAGGATTTAACTGTTCACAGGCTGTATTTGCTGCTTATAGTGATATATATGGAATCGATGAGAAAACAGCTTTACGTATTGCAAGTTCTTTTGGAGCTGGAATGGGGCGCATGCGTGAGGTTTGTGGCACCTGTTCTGGTATGTTTTTAGTAGCAGGTTTGGAGAGCGGGGCAACAGAAGGAAAGGATGCAGCAGGAAAAAGGCAGAATTATGACATGGTACAAATGCTGGCAGAAGAGTTTCGTAAACGAAATGGTACTATTATTTGCCGTGAACTTTTAGGACTAGACAATCCGCAGGTAACGGCGGCTGAATTTAAAGATACAAAGCCAGAAGAGAGAACAACAGCCTATTATCAAAAACGACCTTGTGTAAAGCTTGTGGAAGAGGCAGCAGAAATACTAGAAAACACAATCTTAAAGGAACATCTTGCAAAATAAGATTGTTTCAAAAATGTTTCAGTCAATATGCATATGAAAATAAAAATTGTAATACATTTTTATTAATTTTGTAACAAAGTAGTTGAAAAATTATGTCATTTTGGTAAAATGAAAAGGCTAAGATAAATATGCAGTGGTTGAGATAGGTTGGTGTATAATCATATGGATGAGAAAAAGCGAAAGGAAGATGACTGGATTGACGAAATCAGCTACTCAATAGGAGAACAGGTTGAGAAGGGTGATAATCCCGAAGATTCCGGAAAAGAAAAGACACATGACGATATTGATATAAAAGAAGAAAAAAAGGGCGAAGATTTGAAAGAAGAGAAGAAAGAAGAATCAAATACAGAAAAAGGACAGCAAGAAGTACCAGTGATTGCAAAAGAAGAGGAAGTACCTTCAATTAATCTTGATGATATGAAGTTACAGGAACCAGAACCAGGTGCGTTGGAAAGTTATCTTGAAAATGCACAGGAAGATACAAAGAAGAAAAAGTGGTCATGGAAAAAGAAGCTGCTTGTAGGATTGTGCGTATTGGGACTTCTAATTGGTGGCGCATGTTTAACTGCTTATTTTATGCTTGATAAAATCCAAACAGAAAGACCAGAAGATATCAAGAAAGCAGAGACGGATTTGACACCAGATGAATTAGCCCAACAGAAGGCAAATCTAAAACCACAAGAATTTAATAATGTAATTGAACAGAAGGTTGTTAACATTTTGCTGATTGGAGAAGAAGCGATTAATGATGGAGTTTTAGGTCGTTCTGATTCTTCCATGATTGCTACACTTAACACAGTTGAGAAATCAATTAAGCTAACTTCTGTTATGCGAGATATGTATGTAACTATACCAGGTTATAAAAATAATAAGCTGAATGCTGCTTTCCACAATGGTGGAGGTGTGCTACTAGCAGAAACGATTGAACAGAATTTTGGAATCCAGATTGATGGTTACGTTCGAGTGAATTTTGACGCATTTGAAAAAATCGTTGATGAGCTTGGTGGCG
The DNA here is from genome assembly GCA_937903005.1 of uncultured Lachnoclostridium sp. Classification (GTDB taxonomy): domain Bacteria; phylum Bacillota; class Clostridia; order Lachnospirales; family Lachnospiraceae; genus Clostridium_AI. The sequence goes on from CALFNR010000143.1 coordinate 7,026, forward strand.
TAGATATAGAATTGACAAGTGATGAAGCGTACTACTTAAATACAACAAATTATATTTCTAAGAAGAAAAACCGATGTGTAAAAGAAGGACTTCAGACCCTCAATGGAAATCAGGCCTTGGGTTACTGTCGTGTCAGATACAAGACAGCATCCAATGGAGAAGCTAATGATTTTGGACGTACTTATCGACAGAGAACAGTATTAAAAGCAATTTTTGATAAATACAAACATCAAAATGTTGTGAATATGGTATCAATTGCGACAGACCTTTTATCTTATGTAAAAACCAGTATGACAAAATCAGAGATGATCAGTTATCTTACAACGGCCGCAAGTTTTGGTTCTTTAGACTTGGAAACCTTTCGAATTCCGATGGACAATACGTATGATGGACAGAAAATAGATGGCAAGTCAGTACTTGTAATTGATTTTGATGCAAACAGAAAAGGTTTGCGTGATTTTATTTATGCAGGTATTAAAGATTCGGATATCAAGGTAGTGAGTGGAGATATGGAAGATGACCGTTATTTTTCTTATCTTTGGACTGATTAGCAAGGAGGAGTTGTATAGTGGCGATTACATTTTTACCTGTTATGGATGCTGATGATATCAGTCAAGTAGCATCAATGGCAGATGAAGTTTATCATGAACATTACGCTGGAATTATTTCAGATGAGCAAATTGATTATATGGTGAAAGAATATCAGTCTGTTGAGGCAATCACAGAGCAGATACATAAAGCGGGTTTTGATTATTTTATGTTAAATAACAATGAATGCAATGTAGGATATTTTGCAATAAAGATGGAAGAAGACAGAATCTTTATTAGTAAGCTTTATGTATTAAAAGAATTTCGAAATAAAGGTTATGCAAAACAGGCATACCAGTTTTTAAAGGGCTTAAGTGAGGCAATGGATTTGAAACATATTTATTTATATACACATAAAAAGAATTTAGAAACAATTGCAATGTATGAAAAATTTGGTCTGAAGAAAGTTGAGTCCCTTGTGAATGATTTTGGCAATGGGTTTGTGATGGATGACTATAAGATGCAGGAAGATTTATAATTTAGAGTGATAAAACAGATACTAGGGTGTCAAAAGGATTTGATATCCTAGTATTTTCAAATTTATAAGAAAATTCAAAGTTCCTAAAGTCAGAGGGAGATGCACACAAGTGGGAAGAAAGGTTAGGTACTAATATGAAATATCCAATACTATTATTTGATGCAGATAATACATTGCTTGATTTTACGCAAACTGAGAAGCAGGCATTTGTAGAAACAATGAAAAAACATGGATTTCCATATGATGATGAAGCGAAGAAAGCATATGATGAGATTAATCACGGATTATGGAGACGATATGAAAAGGATGAAATTACGAGAGATGAAGTAGTGAATACTCGTTTTGGAAAGCTATTTGAACAACTTGGTGTGATTGGAGACGGCGTAGCCTTTGAGAAGGAATACCAGGACATGCTTGGAGCAGGAAGTTTTCTCATGGATGGTGCGATTACTTTGTTAGCAGCTGCAAGAAGAGTTGGACACAAGTGTTATATCGTAACCAATGGTGTTGCAAAGACACAGCATAGAAGATTAGAGGATTCAGGAATTGTTCGTTATGTAGATGGTGTGTTTATATCAGAAGAACTGAAATGTCAGAAACCAGCAAGAGAATTCTTTAATCTGGCGTTTGAGGTAATTGGAGAAGAACATAGAAAAGATGCTTTAATCATTGGAGATAGTCTTTCTTCTGATATTTTGGGTGGCAATAATGCTGGGATTACAACTTGCTGGATGAATCCAGACCATCTTGTCAATGAAACGTCAGCAGTAGTAGATTATGAAATTGCCCATTTAGATGAGTTATACCAGATACTAGGCATAGAATAGGCTGGATTTATTATGCAAGTTACGTTGTAAGTATTAATAAGGACGTTGACAAAATAGTTATGAGTGCTATAATATAGACTATATTTATAGAAATTGCGAATTGCAATTGATTCGAACACGTTGACGAGAAGAGTAGGATGTGGAACTATTCAGAGAGAGGCATGTATGCTGGAAGTGCCTTATAGAAGAAACATTTGAAAACTACCTCTGAGTGGCCCCAATCCGGCCCGGTGATTCCGTTATCATCAGAATACGCATATGTGTCGATTACACTTTTGTGTTTCATTAAGTGCCTGCTATGCAGGAATTAGGGTGGAACCGCGACTATGAATAGATATAGCTCGTCCCTTTCAGTAGAAGAAAAGCTGGAAGTGGAAGAGCTTTTTTTCTGTAATTTATTGTAATGTAAACTGAAATGAAAAGAAGGAGATGTAATTATGAAAGTAACATTAAAAGATGGCTCTTTTAAAGAATATGACAAAGCAATGAGCGTATACGACATTGCCAAAGATATCAGCGAAGGATTAGCTAGAATGGCTACAGCTGGTGAAATTAACGGAAAAGTAGTTGATTTAAGAACAGTAGTTGACAGTGACTGTGAATTAAGTATATTAACATTTAATGATGAAGCTGGTAAAGCGCCATATCGTCATACAACTTCTCACATTTTAGCAGAAGCAGTGAAAAGACTTTATCCAGAAGCAAAATTAGCAATTGGACCAAGTATTGATACAGGATTTTATTATGACTTCGACTGCGAATCATTTGACCGTGCAGCGCTAGATAAGATTGAAGCTGAGATGAAGAAAATCATCAAAGAAGGCAAAGAGTTAGAAAGATTTACACTTCCTAGAGAAGAAGCCATTGCTTTCATGAAAGAAAGAAATGAACCTTACAAAGTAGAGTTAATTGAAGACCTTCCAGAAGGTGAGACTATTTCCTTCTATCGTCAGGGTGATTTCGTTGATTTATGTGCTGGTCCTCACTTAATGAGTACAAAAGGAATTAAAGCGATTAAATTAATTTCTTCTTCAGGTGCTTACTGGAGAGGCAGCGAAAAGAATAAGATGCTTACTCGTGTATATGGTACAGCATTTACAAAGAAAGCAGATTTAGATGCTTACTTAGAGCACTTAGAAGATATCAAGAAACGTGACCACAACAAGTTAGGACGTGAAATGGAACTATTCACAACAGTTGATGTTATCGGTCAGGGGCTTCCTTTATTAATGCCTAAGGGAACAAAAATGATTCAGACATTACAAAGATGGATCGAAGATGAAGAAGAAAAACGTGGTTACATGAGAACAAGAACGCCACTTATGGCAAAGAGTGACTTGTATAAGATTTCTGGACACTGGGATCATTATTTAGATGGTATGTTCGTACTTGGCGATCCTGAGAGCGACAAAGAAGTTATGGCATTGCGCCCAATGACATGTCCTTTCCAGTATTATGTATACAAAGCAAGTCAAAAATCTTATCGTGATCTTCCTTGCCGTTATGGTGAAACATCCACATTGTTCCGTAATGAAGATTCTGGAGAAATGCATGGCCTAACACGTGTTCGTCAGTTTACAATTTCTGAAGGACATTTAATCATCCGTCCAGATCAGGTTGAAGAAGAATTTAAAGGCTGTGTGGACTTAGCTTTGTATTGCTTAAAAACATTAGGATTAGAAAATGATGTAACTTATCGTTTATCCAAATGGGATCCAAATAATCGTGAAAAATATATCGGAACAGATGAATACTGGGAAGAAACACAAGGTATGATGCGTAAGTTCTTACAGGAATTAGACATTCCATTTACAGAAGCAGAAGGTGAAGCGGCATTCTATGGTCCAAAGCTTGATATCCAGGCTAAGAATGTATACGGAAAAGAAGATACAATGGTAACAATTCAGCTTGACTGTGAAATCGCTGAAAAATTCGATATGTACTATATCGATGAAAAAGGTGAAAAGGTACGTCCTTATATCATCCACCGTACAAGTATGGGATGTTATGAAAGAACGCTTGCATGGTTAATTGAAAAATATGCTGGTTTATTTCCAACATGGTTATGTCCAGAACAGGTACGTGTGCTTCCTATTTCTGATAAATATGCAGATTATGCTAAGAAGGTAGAAGAAGAGTTAAAGAACAATGGTGTATTAGCTACTATGGATACTCGTGCTGAGAAGATTGGTTACAAAATCCGTGAAGCAAGACTTGACCGAGTGCCTTATATCTTAGTTGTAGGACAGAAGGAACAAGAAGAAGGTCTTGTATCTGTAAGAAGTCGTTATTTAGGCGATGAAGGACAGAAAACATTAGCTGCATTTGTAGATGAAATCTGTAAGGAAATTAGAACGAAGGAAATTCGTAAGATTGAAGTGCAGGATTAATGAAAAAAGGAGTAAACGATGAAAAGTTTACTCCTTTTGGTATAGAAAGACTAACAAACTATTAAACGTCAAGTCTGAAAAAGATATTTTCTAGATAAAGTACAGAAGTGTATTTTAGTTATATCAAAACGATAACCAGTTAATGACTTTAATTCCTCATTATGAAAAGATGTGTCTGAGTAGGACTTTAAGTTCACATCAAACATGAGCATAGAAGCAGTCGGGGACGGAAAAATGTAATGGATTGTTGAAAAGGAGAATAAAATGGTTGAAATATTCTGCTTTTTGTCGTTATAATATGATTAGATATACTTGCGAGTGCTGAAGGGAGGATTATCTAGAAATATTAAAGGACTATGATAAAACTAATTTAACATTTATAATATAGTGATTAGTATGATAAACAAATGATAACAATTCTTTTTATTTCGAATTCAATTTATTTATATTTATATGTATTAGGTTACGACATATATAAATAATCAATTCTTGTGTACATAGCTGCTAACAAATCCTTACATAAACATAAGAATAATGAGGGGTAGGAGTTCTAATTTCAATTTTATTTTTGAAAAGGTATTTGAATATTTTTTAAAATTGAAATACCTAATTATGTAATATTCTGTATGAATAAATAACATAGGAAATAACCATTGGGTTAGAAAGGATGGAGTTTATGAAATTTAGATTAAGTATCAAGTTAAGGCTTGTTGTGTCAGTTACTTTGATGTTTATTATTTTTTCTATAGTATTAGCTTCTTCTGTATATAAGATGTCGAGTAAAAAATATGTACAGCAAGGAGGAAATGAAGCAGTTTCAGTGGCATCACTCATTAAGGATATGTATGATTTGCAGATAGTTGAAGCTGTAAAAGACCAAGATGGGGATAAAGCAAAGTATCAATATGTTCTAGATTTTTCCAATAAATTAATCGAAGAAACTGGTGCAAAATATATCTATATGATTGCAAAATATGATGGAGTCTATAAATACTTTTTTTCAAATAACGAAGAGAGTGCTTTTCTGGAGGATTTAGAAGAGTCATACTTTGATTTAGTAGAGCCAGCATTTCAAGGAAATGCTAGTGTTATGCCGTACATGGATGATTCTGGGTATGGAAAATTGATTACAGCTTTTGTACCTTTGTATAACAGCAAAGGAGAAGTGATGGCAGTGTTAGGTATTGATTATGATGCAGAATTCGTGCAGAAGAATATAAACGAGGTGTTACATAGAATTGTCCTTATCGCTATTATAATACTTCTAGCATCAATTGTAGTTGTCTATTTTATCATTAATAAAATGGTCAAACAATTGAAACAAGTAGATGTAAAACTTCAAGAATTAATCAGTAGTAATGGTGATTTGACGAAGAAAATTGATGTGAAACGAAATGACGAAATTGGAGACATATGTAATAGGATAAATCAACTGTTAGAGTATATTTATGTTCTTATAAAGAATATAACAGATGTTTCTAAATCAGTTCGATCGTCAATTGAGAAAACAAAGAAATCTGTAGATGGTTCCGTGAGTGAATTGGAGAGTGTTAGTTCTTCAGCAGAAGAAGTAAATGCAATGATAGAAGAAAACTATTCCAGTATTGAAGATATAACAAACATAATTGATTTGGTAAAAGAGCAACTTACAACAATATCGACTGACTTAAGCAATGGCAAAAACTTAACTGGTGAGGTTAAGGAAAGGGCAAATGATATTTGTGAAGAGGCCGTTAGAGAAAGTGAGTTGATTGAGAAAGATTCAGAAAGACTTACTGTATCTGTTCAAGAAAAGATTAGACAAGCAAGTAATGTGGAGAAAATCAACGAACTTACTGAAAAAATTATTGATGTTGCTGACAAAACAAGCATGCTTGCACTAAATGCTTCAATTGAAGCTGCGAGGGCAGGAGAAGCTGGAAGAGGATTCTCAGTAGTCGCTGAAGAAATTTCTAAATTAGCGGAAGATACGACTGTAACTGCAAAAGGAATAAAGCAAATCAGTGAGATGATTGTTTCAGTTGTAGAAGAACTTGCAAGCGAATCAGAAAGTATGGTTGGTTACGTTTCAGAGAAGACGGTCGGTGCCTACGAAAAACTAAAAACAGTAGGAGAGGATTATTTAAAAAACTCTGAAAGGATAACAGAAATATTTGAGAAGATGAATGCGCAGTCAACCAATATTGAGAACAGTATGACCGAGGTAGTAGATGCGGTCAATGCGATATGTGAGGCTACCAAAGAATGTACAGCAGGAGTAGGAGAAGTGACAAATTTGACAGTAAGTCTTACAATGAATTCGCAAGATAATAAGGAACAAGTAAAACACAATGAAGACATGATGGATCTGCTTGAGACTGAGTTGAATAAATTCATTATTGAATAAGAAAAGGATGTTTGGACATATATGGAGAATATATTTCACAGTAAACAGGTTAATAACGAAAGACAAGTAGAACTAGATTGTGCAAAGGGTATGGCAGTTGTATTCATGGTTTGGGTTCATGTAAATGAATATTACCAAGGAGAGGCATACGATGGAGGAACTTATAACAGATTAGTTGAGTTTTTGGGAAGTCCACCAGCGGCACCAGTGTTTATGTTTTTGTTAGGATTGGGAATTATTTATGCACGACATAATTCGCCCATGCATCTTGCTATTCGTGGTTTTAGGCTATTAATAGGTGGTTATGTATTTAGTTTGTTCCGTGATATGATACCTTATCTAATATTGTATAAAAAGGAAAATGATGTTAGTTATATTGGGAAAGGTAATTTTCTATTGTGGGGAATCGATATTCTTCAATTTGCAGGACTAGCCTTTTTGTTTTTTGCATTAGTTAAGAAATATGAGTTTTCACATATGAAATTGTTCATATGCTGGTGTATATTTGCATCGCTCAATATGTCCCTGCATAATGTATCATTTTCAAGTCATTTAGCCAATGCGATTTTTGGTTTGTTCTGGGGAACAAGCGATTATTCATGGTTCCCGTTTTTTAACTGGATTACATATCCTATGGCAGGTTATGTGTTTGGTGAATATCTAATAAGATGTTCCAATAAACATTTACTCTATAAAAGGATACTAGTGATTTCAGTAGGAGTATCTATCCCTTTGTGGATTTATAGTTATATAAATGATGTTCAATTTGGTGCATTTGGAGAGTTATGGCAACAAGCATATTATCACCATGATATAATTGGAAATTTAGTATTGCTTTCATTTGTGTTTTTGTGGATTAGTTTATTCTATTTTTTGGTTTCTTTTATTCCAAAGACACTTAAAAATTGCATGTTGAGATGGGGGAGGAATATTACAGATATTTATGTTGTATCTTATTTAATATTAGGTTGGTCTTTTATTATGTTGAATAAAGAAGGATTCGCACCATCAATTGTATGTGTTTTGGCAATTATTATTTTTGCTTTATCAGATTTTATTACAGTAAGGTATAAGAAGATAAAGAGCATGTTATTAGAAAAAAGAATAGCAAAATAGGAAAAGATTTTAAGGCATAAGATCGTTAGAGAGAGGCTTCGTTATAGGTGAAGCCTCTTTTTGGCATACACTCAGCATGGATGCGCTCTCATGGATTAAAGTACCTAACAAGTCTTTGTCAGGTACAAGGGATAGGACTTGAAAAGATGTTAATAATGGCACCACCTGGAAAGTCTTCCAATAATAATATATTACAAAATTATTAAATATATGTTACTATATGTTTACAAATTAATTGCCAAATTAATTTAAACAAAAAACAATTATGTATGAGAAATCAGGAGGACAAGTAACATTATGAATAAGTTAAGAAAAGGTTTAGTAATTGCAGCAATGGCAGGTCTAGTATTTTCTGTTAATGCCCCTGCAACTCAAGTAGCCGCAGCAACAAAGAGCTACACAACATCTGTACAATCTACTACAGCAAAAAAAGGTTCTACATTCAATTGTGGAAACTTAAAATATAAAGTAACAGGAAATAATACAGTCACATGTACTGGATTTAAAAACAACAAAGTAAGTGCAAAGTCTTGTACCATTCCAAGTACCGTATCATGTAATGGGAAAACTTATAAAGTAACAGGTGTAGCAAACAATGCATTCTCAAACTGTAATAGTTTAAAATCTGTAAACATCGCAAATTCATGTAAATCAATTGGAACAAATGCATTCTCAGGTTGTGGAAATTTATCAAAAGTGAATCTTGGAAACGGTGTAAATACAGTATCCAAAAATGCATTTGCTAACTGTGGAAAGTTAAATAAAGTAAATTGTGCTAACAAAATCTCCAATTTAGGTTCTAACTGCTTCGGTGGAGCAAAAGTTTGCTTTAAATAAAAAATAATATATTGACAATGCGCATTTACTATGGTACAATTCATATTGTTGTGTTAATAAGAAAAACAAAAGCAGAGTATCCACTCTCACCTTAGCGCATGAGCGACTTGGGTCATATTTCGAATTGGAATGCGCAGAGCATTATATAGATAACGAAACGTGGATGGCTTTTGCTGTCCACGTTCTTTTTATGTCCATAACTTGTTGGATTTAACCGGCAATAGAAGCAACTAAAAAAATGAAAACCTTATGGAGGTGCAGGACCATTAGTGAATTAATGATTAATGAGCAGATCAGGGATAAAGAAGTTCGTTTAGTTAGTGAAGACGGCGAACAGTTAGGAATTATGTCTGCCAAAGAAGCGATGAAAATCGCTAGAGAAGCAAACTTAGATTTAGTAAAAATTGCTCCACAAGCAAAGCCACCTGTGTGCAAGGTGATTGATTACGGAAAATATCGCTACGAATTAGCTCGCAAAGAGAAAGAAGCTAAGAAAAAGCAGAAAACAATGGATGTTAAAGAAATCCGTTTATCCCCTAATATCGACGAAAATGATCTCAATACTAAAGCAGGTCAAGCAAGAAAGTTCTTATCCAAGGGTGATAAGGTTAAGGTTACACTTCGTTTCCGTGGAAGAGAAGTTGCTCATATGGGTATGAGTAAACAAATTCTTGATAAGTTCTTCCAGAAAGTAGAAGATATTGCAGTGGTTGATAAGCCAGCGAAAATGGAAGGCAGAAGTATGATAATGTTTTTAACAGAAAAACGTTAACATAAATTGATAAGAGCAGGATTCAGATAGGAGGAAATACAATGCCAAAATTAAAAACAAAAAGAGCAGCTGCTAAGCGCTTTAAAGTAACAGGAACTGGAAAATTAAAAAGAAGCAAAGCTTATAAGAGACATATCTTAACAAAGAAAACTACAAAGAATAAGAGAAATCTTAGAAAAGCAACAACTGTAGATGCTTCAAATGTTAAGACAATGAAGAAAGTATTACCATATCTATAATTTGGTGATAAGGAGGGAAATGAAAGATGGCAAGAATTAAAGGCGGTATGAACGCTAAGAAAAAACACAATAGAGTATTAAAACTAGCTAAAGGTTATAGAGGAGCTAGATCAAAACAATATAGAATTGCAAAACAGTCTGTAATGAGAGCTATGGCTGAATCTTTTGCAGGTAGAAAGCAAAGAAAGAGACAATTCAGACAATTATGGATTGCTCGTATCAATGCTGCTGCTAGAATGAATGGCCTTTCTTACAGCAAATTTATGTATGGTTTAAAATTAGCTGATGTTCAGATTAACAGAAAAATGTTATCCGAGATGGCTATCAGTGATCCAGAAGGATTCGCTTCTTTAGTTGAAGTTGCAAAATCTAAATTAGCTTAATAGAAAAAGAAGTAAAAGGCAGTCGTATATGCGATTGTCTTTTTTTCATTCACTTGAAAGAAGGAGTCAGTTTTGATTGGAAAAAAGGATAGATATAATAGAAAGCAGGTAAGTGCATGAAAAAAATGAATCAAGAAGTTTTTGAAATGCAGAAAAAGTATTTTCAGAGCGGAAGTACAAGGTCAGTGGAGTTTCGTGCGCAGCAGCTTAAAACCCTAAAACGGATGGTAAAAGAGCATGAAGAAGAGATCATGGATGCAGTCTATCAGGATTTTGGAAAAGCAAAGTTTGAACAGTATTTAACAGAGATTGGCTTGTTTTATGATGAAGTTAATTTAGCGGTCCATAAGCTTAAGAAGTGGATGAAACCAGAGAAACAAAAATTGCCTATTACACATGTTCCATGTAAAGGAAAAATAGTACAAGATCCTTACGGTGCAGTATTGCTTATATCACCGTTTAATTATCCGTTTGGACTTATTTTTATGCCGCTTGTTGGGGCGATTGCTGGGGGCAATTGTGTCATGATAAAACCGTCTGAGTACACAATTCATTTTGTTGAGGTATTAAAAAAGCTTGTTCAGGAATATTTTGAAGCAGAATACATTTATGTGTGTGATCCGTCTGGGGGGAAGGACACTGTAAATGAGCTATTGGAGTACAAGTTTGACTATATCTTTTTTACTGGTAGTACAGCAGTAGGAAGAATCGTAATGGAGAGAGCGGCGAAAAATCTGATTCCTGTCACCTTGGAATTAGGAGGAAAATCACCATGTATCGTGACAGAGCATGCAAACATTAAAATGGTTGCAAAACGTATTGCATGGGGGAAAATGCTTAACGCAGGGCAGACTTGTGTAGCACCAGATTATGTATGGGTACAGGAAAATGTAAAGGATAAATTCTTGCAAGAACTAAAGAATGAAATTGAACGGCAATATGGTAAGAATCCAAAAGAAAACAAAGAGTATTGCAGGGTGATTAATGCTGCAGCTGTAAAACGACTTAAAGGATACCTGAAAGAAGGAACGGTTTATTTTGGCGGAGATTATGATATTGAAAGACATTATTTTGGTCCAACGATACTAGTTGACGTGAATGAGCATATGGATATTATGCAGGATGAGATTTTTGGACCAATCATGCCAGTAATGTCTTATCGGAATATGGAAACAGTTATGGACTACATGAAGAGAAACCCGAATCCATTGGCATTGTATGTTTTTACAGAAAAAAAAGAGGAAGCAAATTACCTGATAGAAAATATTCCTTCAGGTGGTGTTATGATAAATGATGTTCTAATTCATGTAGCTACATCAAAGTTCCCATTTGGAGGAGTAGGACAGAGTGGGATGGGGTATTATCATGGTTATCATGGTTTTGAAACATTTACTCACAAGCGTACTATTTTAGATAGAAAGACATATGTTGAATTTCCTATGAGATTTGCTCCATATTCCGATTACAAAATGAAACTCTTTCGATTTTTAATGAAGTAAAATGAAGTAGGGAGAAGTTTGAAATGATTTTAGACAGAATAAAAAGGCTTGCACAAAAGAACGGTCAAGAGACTGCATTTACTTTTTTAGATAAGGGAGAAAATCTAGAACTTACTTTTGGAGAGATTTTTGAGAAAGCATCCTCACTTGCGGTGAGTTTAAAAAAGAATGGTTTAAGGAAAGGAGAACGAATACTGATTTTGTCGGACCAAAGTCCGGAAAATATTATTGCTGTTGTAGGTTCCATGCTTGCAAAAGGCGTTTTTGTAATGGTGCCACCACCTGTAGATGAAGGAAAAAGAAAGCGTCTTCAGTCTGTGTTAAAAGCATGTGAGCCTAAGTTTTGCCTTGTAAGCCATGACTTGCTAGAGAAGATGACAGAGCGAGTTTTGACAGAAATTTTAGGTGAAACAGTTTGCTTGCTTAATGTGAACAAACAGAAAGATTCTGTGGCAGAAGATATAGACCTTACAAGAAAACAGGATGATTTGGTCTATATTCAATTTACATCAGGTTCTACCAGTGAGCCAAAGGGGGTTATGGTGGACTATGGTAATTTAATGAGTTCCCTATACGATTCGGGTGCTAGTATTCCTAGAGAACAGGCTCGAGTAGGGCTTTCCTGGCTGCCGTTTTATCATAACATAGGATTGTTATGTATCATATTGCGAAACTTCTATAATCACACACATTTTTATATTATGAAACCTGAATCATTTTTAAAGGAACCCATGAGCTGGTTTGAAAATTGCGCAAAATACAAGGTACAATTTACCGCAGGGCCAAATTCTGCTTTTGCACTCTGTGCCAATGCTATAACAGATGATATAGCGAGAAAGATGGATTTGAGCAGATTGCGCTACGTGTTAAATGGATCAGAACCTATAAATTATAAAACGTTACAGGCGTTCGCGTATAAGTTTCGCCTGACAGGACTTGATATAAACTGCTTTTGTCCGGCTTATGGTTTGGCAGAAGTTGTGTGTGGAGTAACGACTGCATCAGGTGGTGTAAAAATTGCAGAGATTGATTTTGAAAGCTATAAGAAAAATAAGTTTGTTCCGGCTGTGGAAGGAAAGCATTCTAAAACCTTAATCAGTCAAGGAACGTTATTTAGTAATACACAGGTTCGTATTGTAGAACCGTCAACTTTAACATTGTGTAAGGACAATGAGATAGGTGAGATCTGGATTACTGGTGGTTCTGTGGCCAGGGGATATTGGAATGTTCCGAGAGAGAAAGACTCTACGTTTCATCAGCATTTACAAGGAGATGATAAGGAGTATCTCAGAACTGGTGATTATGGTATTATATACAAGGATGAGTTGTATGTCACAGGCAGAATAAAGGAAATGCTGATTGTAAATGGCCATAATATTTATCCAAATGATATTGTGAACGATTTGTATCATCAGATATCTGCGCTATGTGGATGTAGTTTTGCTATTTTCCAAACAGAGATAGATGAAAAAGAACGTGTGATTTTTTGTATAGAAGGACAGTTTCAGGATGAGATTACATATGATAGGCTGGTAAGACAGATAAAAAGTGTTGTACAGGCTGTTTATGATGTGTCACCATATGACATTGTTTTTTGCAAACCTTATTCTTTCCCTAGAACAGACAATGGAAAAGTGAAAAATGCACTTGTAAAAGAGATTTATTGTAATGGCCTGTTACATAGTTTATATTCAAGCTGTGCCAGCGTTTCCATCGCTGAGGTGGAAACAGAAATGGATGCTGTAGAGTGGAAGATAAAAAACATTTTTGAATTCATATTGAAGATAAAGGTAAAAAGCCGCAATGATGATTTCTTAGCACTTGGTGGAAATTCATTTGATTCGGTAGAGTTGGTTCACATGCTCAAAAAGGAATTTGATGTGGAACTAGAATTTAATGATGTATTAGAACATGCCAAAGTGAAAGAATTATCTCTTTTGATTAAGCAGAAGAAAAAACATGGAGAGGTATTTGTTAGAAAGTTTAATTTATATGAAGATGTTGTTCTTCCAGATGATATTCAGATTCCAGAAATGTATGAAAAAGAACTTTCTCAATGCCAAATAGTGTTTTTAACAGGAACAACGGGTTTTTTGGGCGCGTACCTGATTCAGTCGTATCTAGAGCAAACTAATATGAAACTGTTTTGTCATGTGCGTGCAGAAAGCGAAGAAGCTGGATTACAAAGAATTTGTGAAAATATGAGACGTTATGAACTTTGGGAAGATGGCTATGAAAAGAGAATTGTTGCGATACCGGGAGACTTAAAATCTGATAAACTTGGAATGAGTGATGAGTGGTATGAAAAAGTGGCAAATGAAGCGGATGTAATCTTGCATAATGGAGCGTTGCTTCATTTTCTGTATCCGTATTCTTATATGGCGGAAACCAATGTAAAGAGTACGGTAGACTGTATTCGATTGGCTTGTACAGGGCGTGTGAAATATATGGGATATGTGTCTACATTCAGTGTTTATGATAATCCGAGCCATTTTCATAAACATGTCATGGAGGACGATCCCCTAACAAGCAGCGAGGGATATCTTCTTCCGTATTCCGAGACAAAGTGGGTTTCCGAAAAAATTTTAGAAAAGGCACGAGAGCGTGGAGTAAGAACAATTGTGTTCCGTCCTGGTGAAATAACAGGAAGCACTGCGACTGGGAAATGGAACTTTGGAGATATGGTTAGTCGGAGTATTGTGGCATCTTTGGAAACAGGACAAATTCCATCGCCATTTAGCAATTTGTATATGACACCAGTTGATTATATTGCCGATGCAATTGTCTATATGATGCGACAGGATACTGTTTGGAATCATGCGTATAATCTTGTGAATCAGAAAATTATGAGTGGAGACGAACTGTGCAGGATGGCGAAGAAGATGGGGTATTCTATTCATATAGTTCCGTATGAAAAATGGCGCCAGCAGCTATTTGAGTCAAAGGACAAGGACAATGCACTTAAGGTGTTAGAAAATCTTTTTGAGGCTGATATGGAAGATGAATCTTGTATTATTCGTCGCTATTCTGATGCAGAACCGACCTTTGATGTATCCAATACAATGAAAGTTCTGAAAAATTCGGGTATCACTTGTCCGCCACTATCGGAAGAATTGGTGGAAAAATACATTCGTAATTTGGTAGAACAGGGCGTTTTGAGTAAATAGAAGAAGAGTAACTTCGTATATTATGAAATAAAATACCTTTCTTCATCTGGACTTTTGTTGTTTAGATGAAGAAAGGTGTTTGTATGATAGATTAAGTATCTTTTTCCTTGGGGTTAAACAAATTGGTTTCTTCTGAAAGTACAGAATTTCCTTTACTGCTTAGGGGATTGCTTTCCCAGTCAAAAAATGCATTATTATCTGGGTTTATTCCATTGGGAATGAAGTCATCTGGAATACTGTTTAAAGGGCCATTCTGTACATCTTTGTAGCCTTTTTTGTGTTTTCGGTGTTCTTCCATAGTATTAACCTGCTTTCGATGTTTTTCATAGTGTTTGCAGGATAGAATAAAAACATGCAAAAAAAATAAAAAAGTTCAAAAAAGTACTTGATTTTTTGGGTAATGGTGATTATAATATAAACATATTCCTCGATAGCTCAATGGTAGAGCACACGGCTGTTAACCGTGGGGTTGTTGGTTCGAGCCCAACTCGGGGAGTTATTTTTTTGCTCGTTAGAGTGAGGATAAAAATCAAAATGATTGTTGACTTTTTCGGTGGAAAATGTTAATATAGTTTTTGCGTGATAACGCATAATTGAATACGCAGTTGTGGCGGAATTGGCATACGCGCTAGACTAAGGATCTAGTCTGGGTTAACTGGGTACGGGTTCAAGTCCCGTCAACTGCATGATAATAAGAAAAGGCTTGAAACTTCGGTTTTGAGTCTTTTTTGATATGCAATTGATTAATTAATTGGGCTAACACTTGAATCTGATATATTAATTCGTATCCAAGAGGGGATAAATATGAAAAAAGCCTGTGGTTTATTTTATTTTCCCAAAACTCCATCAATGTTATAATATGAGACATTGTTATATCATTCAACATGTGGTATTTTTGACATTGAAAAAACCATAGAGAGGAGCACGAACAAAATGAAAACTAAAAACGATTTTACTCATCAGCTTTTATCGCTGGTACTCCCGATTTCCTTTCAAATGTTTATGTTGTCACTAGTCAGTGTAAGTGATGCGGTGATGCTAGGAAAGTTAAATCAAGATTCTTTATCAGCTGTTTCCCTAGGGTCCCAGATAGCGTTTGTCTTCAATCTGTTTATTGGGGCGATTACAATGGGAGAAAGTATGTTTGTAGCACAATTCTGGGGAAAGAAAGATATGTTACATATAAAGAAAGTAGTAGCATTGGTGCTTCGAACGACTTTGATCATTTCGTTTCTCTTTTCCCTAACAGCATTTTGCGCACCTAGATTGCTCATGATGCTGTTTACGTCAGAAGAGAATCTCATATTACTAGGGGCAAAGTATTTACGGGTAGTGGCGATTTCCTATATGCTGACAGGAGTGGGACAGATTTATGTATGTCTAATGAAAAATTGTGGAGAGGCAAAGAGAAGTACTCTAATAAGCAGCGTAATGGTTGTGTTAAATATAGTACTGAATGCAGTATTTATTTTTGGCTTACTAGGTATGCCGGCTATGGGAATTGAAGGAGCTGCTCTTGCAACAGTTATTTCTACGGGAGTAGGATGTGTCTGGGCAATTGTTCATTCCTTGAAGTCAGATAAGATTTCTATTTCGTGGTGTGATTTGTTTCAAATTAAGAAAGCAGAGAAAGAGCTTTCGTCACGTTTTTGGCATCATGTTCTTCCTGTGCTTGGTAATCAGTTAGGCTGGGGATGTGGTGTTACCATGTATTCCGTTATTCTAGGTCATCTAGGAACCGATGCAGTTGCAGCTAATTCAATTGCAACGATAACGAAGAATCTTGTGCTTTGTTTTTGCTGGGGACTTGGAAGTGGTGGAAGCATTATAGTAGGGAATGCCCTTGGAGCAGGAGAATTGGAAAAGGCAAAAGAATATGGAAAAAAACTATGTAAATTATCGATTATAAGTGGAGTTATTACCGGAGGCGTACTTTTAGCGGCAGCCCCATTCATTCTGCGATTTAGTGGAATTAGTGCAGCTGCCAAAGGTTATTTAAAAGGGATGCTGCTTATCAGTTCTTATTATGTGGTAGGCGGTTCAATTAACAGTATGACAATTGGAGGTATTTTCCCAGCAGGAGGGGATTCCAGATTTGGTTTCATATGCGATACCGTAACCTTATGGTGTATTACCATACCGATTGGTGCATTGGCTGCTTTCCTTTTTAAATGGCCAGTGTTAGTTGTTTACTTTTTGTTAAATCAAGATGAAATCGTGAAATTACCAGTTGTTTATCGTCATTATAAAAAATATGAATGGGTCAAAAATCTGACGCAGAAGGTAGATGCATTTGATTAAATACACAGAAAAGGAATTGTTGCACTAATTTTGTTAGTGTAGCAATTCTTTTTTTTGTAATAATCCTACCAAAATGATAAAAGTAACGAAAACCATTAAGGAGAAAAAATATTAGTCCGATATTAAAAATGTAGCACAAATTTGATTTTGGAGGTGAAATATGTTAAATAATGTGTGCTAAAATAATAGAGTGGAGGAAAAGAATGAAGAAAAAAAGTAATAGTAGTTATATTAGCAGTAAGAATCCTGGCGGCTCAAAATATGCCAGTATGGAATAAACTTATTAAATGCAAGGAGTTCGTCAGATTACATAAAGAACTTGAGAAAAGGATATTTCTCATGTAAATGCATACCGTCGTTGTATGACTAGGATGAACATTGACTAGGTAGCATCTTTTGGATTCAGAGTTTGATAAAAAGTTTTAAGGAGGAAATAAAAAATGATAAAAAAGAAACTACATTCCGTTTTTGCAGGATGTTTAGCAGCAGCTTTTCTTGTTAGTAATTGTGCAGTGCCTGTACAGGCTAGCAGACAGCCAAAAGAGGTAACTCATTTTACACAAGCAAAAGAAATAAAAGAGCTTACTAAGGAATTAAATAAGAACAAAACTGGAAATGCTGAATTGAATACACAAACCAGTCTAGACTTGACTAGTCTAAATTTGGATGAAAGTGCTTCTCTTGGAATCGTTTCAAAAAAGAAAAACAATAGAAAAGTAGTAAAAAAAGTGAATGCTCAAGTTACTGCAAATGCAGTAGATGATGCTGAAAGTGATGCAGAAGCAGAGACAAGTATTACACAGAGCTTTACAGATTACATAACAAGTCAAGATGAAATGAAGTCCATAACGTTTGCTTTAACAGAAGGACAGATTTTGAATGCATCTCTTTCCTGCCCTCAAAATAACAATCTGGATTATAACCTTGTATTAGCTTCCGTAGATGATGAGGGTTCTGCAACTCCAATAAAAGTAAGTTCATTAGGAACATTTGTAGACCCGAACACAGGAAAAACAGTTGATGAAGGAATCTCTTATGTGCATAACCAAGGAACAGTTGGTTATTTTGCACTATTTGTGCTTTCTTCCGCGGGAAGCAGTACTACTGACAGCTTTACATTAACAGTAAGTATAGGTAATCCAGGTATATTCGATGGAAACGAACCAAATGACAGTGCATTTGAGGCAACCAGCATTTCTGGTTTATCCGCTAGTGGTTCGTTGCACGTTGAAAATGATCAGGATTGGTATATGGTTAATTTGAAATCAGGATTATATGAGGTAACGGCTGGAAGTTATAATACCGATATATATTATGTGGAAGAGGGAAACAGACTGGTAAAGCCAGATTTAGCTGGTTCAAGATACATAATTGATGATAGAACATATTTTGTTAAAGTATCTTCTGATAAATCAGGTGATAATTTTAAAGCTGACAGTTACACATTGCACTTAGTAGATAAATCGGTGTATTCTACAATAAGTGGTGCTTATGATTTTGGTAATTGGAAGAATTCTTATTCTAGAGTGCCAGATGTTGTTCCAGTTGGGCAAGGCACAGCATATTACAAATTCTCAATTGCTCCAGAGGATAGAGTATATGCTAACATTTTATTAACATCAAATGATGATGGAACAGTTGTTTTCTTCTTAAACGATAAAGGCGAACCTATTGATTACGGTTTCTCAGGAAGTGCTGCTATGCCTGATACACCTGCTAGAGGGAAAATTAAATATGGCAATTATGGTTTATCAAAACTTGTAGTAAATATCAACGGAACACAAACGAATGGTGTTGCTTATCTACAGGTAATAAAGGTAAATCCTAAGAGTTTGTCATCGGGTGGTATTCCATCAATTGATACTAGAATTCATAAGGGACACGGTACATTCTCATTCTCTGGTACAGCACGTAACTCTGGAAACAGCACATCATCTGCTATTTCTTTGGATCTGACTAATAACTCAAACATTCCTCCACGCGCGATCGTAGACGAGATTAATACAACAAGTGATATTTCTTATAGTGTTGGTGGAGTCCATCATCAGATTAATCCAGGTGGGAGAGGCTGGTTAACTTCTATTTATACAAGTGCTGAAGATGGTATGTTTAGGATTGGTACACAAAATAATATTGAAGCTAGACAGCAATGGCAGTTCCGCTACACACAGACAGCTTTAAAGAGCACAAATATGAGTCGTGTCAAAATGACTATTGACTGGGAATATGATATTCAATATACAAATTATGAGTTATTTATTAAGTAAATAAGCAAGACTGCCTATGGTAAAGTTTCATTTACCATAGGCTTATCAATTAAAAATGAATAAAAAAGGGAGGTATATTACTATGAATGTTAATACTACTTCAAACTTATATACTTCGACTACGAGCTATGGAAGTTATGCAGAAAACGCTGTCCAAGCGAATGCAATCGGTTCTGTTACGAAAACAGCAACTGTCAGACAGGAGAGTGTGTCTGGTGATAGAACAGTGAGTCAGAATTCGCAGGATAGACTGGAGCTGAATGGAAAAACTTCCTTACCAGCCGCTTCAATACTTGAAAAGATGAGTCAATATACAAAAGTAATTGATGAGCACTATGCAAAGGTGAATAAGGAAAATAAAAAGTTTGCGAATCCATCTAAACACATTGAAGATAAATATTATAATAAAAAATCTCCTTATTACATAAAAGGGTTATCTGACAGAGAGCGAGAAATATGTTACGAATCAGAACTAAGAGTACTCTATGGAGGGCAAGCGGCTGTAAACAGTTATGATCCCATTATTCAAAAGACTTTTGGTGGAGGCATTATGCATGATGATGAGTGGCAGCAGAACGTTCGGAATGGAATGAATGAATCTATCAGTCAGCTTTTTAAGGAAAATGGAATTGTTATTCCTAATGATACTGAATTGCTGCTAAGAGTAGACCCATATGAATATAAAATTCATGCGATGGGAGTAGATCCGGTTTTAGCTGAAAAAATAGAACAGGTTTTGAATAGTGGAGATAATGGAAAACGTCTCTATGAACATTTGTGCTGGTGTGATCCTGCTAATGCTGGTTATAAAAGGCCTAGACAGTATTTGGAGAATATGGCAGTACAGGAGAAAGCAGTTATGTGGCAGTTAATTAACGATTTAACAGGCTATGATGTTAGAAATTTAGAAAATCGCGAGGGTACAATCTATACTCCTGATGGGCAGGATTTGTGGGATGTCATGACAAAATCAATGGAAAGAAAGCAGGCACATGGAGAAATGTATGGTGTTTCATTAAACTCCTTTTATAAGGCGTATCAGTTATATGTGGAGCAAGGATGGGATAAGGAAGAGGAACGTGGTTTAACAGTAGGCTATAAAAATAATGCGTTATATGACTTGGATACGGAACATGGCTATGGTCCAGGACAAAACAAGTGGTTACAAGATAAAGTTAAATCCCGTCAAGAGTACTGGAAGAATTACCAGGAAAATAAAATGAAAGAGGAATTTGCAGGTAGAAAATCCTACGATGGCTCAGGAGAATCAGAAACAGTAGCTGATAATACTTCGGGAATTCAGAGTATTCTTAACGCACTTCAAGCAAAGGCACAGACAAGTCCGCATTCCTTTTTGCAGCCAAATAATGAATGTATAAATTTATTCTACCACTTAATAAAAAATGGAAGGGTGATTTCATTTTCCAATAAGGTATTCAGTCTGCCGCCAAAAAAAGACCATACTGGTTTTGATGCCTTAGCATAAATGATGCAGTCGTCACTGCTTTTTGCAGTAAAAATGCAGGAGAACAGACACAGCAGGTTTCTAAATTTAATCAACTAAGATTTACTGGATTATTATCTAGTAAGTCTTTTTTGATTTTATGAGAAATATTTATGAAAAAAATAACGTCAAATGAGCCATATCTCTTGACATCTTTACACAGTATGTTAAGATGGAAAAATGTTGGATTAGAATGAGAACCATTTACATAGCGTATGTAAATACGGGGATTTTGAGGTAATAAGGAGAAGTGAAGAATATGACGAAGTTTTGCGTGAAAAAACCCTATTTTATTGTAGTAGCGGTTGTAATTGTTTTAACAATTGGTGCAGTCAGTTTAAGCAAAATGCAGACCGATATGTTACCAGATTTAGAGATGCCATATATGGCAGTTATTACGACAGAAGCAGGGGCATCCCCTGAAAAGGTAGAGAATGATATCACCAGTACCATGGAAAGTACGTTAGGAACCATTAGTGGAGTGGAGACCGTATCAAGTACTTCGGCGAATAATTATGGAATGGTCATGTTAGAATTTGCAGAAGATACCGATATGGAGGCGGCGCTTGTACGTGTGTCCAAAGCGGTTAGTTCCATGGAATTGCCAGATGGATGCGGGACTCCCAATATCATGGAAGTAAGTACGGATATGGTTGCTACCATGTATGCGAGTGTCAATTATAAAGGGAAAGACATCAAGGAATTATCTACATTTACTGAGAAGGTTGTAAAACCATATTTGGAACGCCAGGAAGGTGTGGCAAGTGTGACAGCCAATGGCATGGTGAAAGATTCGGTTGAAATTCGGCTAAATCAAAAGAAGATTGATAAAGTAAATGATAAAATATTAGCTCACGTCAATAGCAAGTTAGCAGACGCCAGCAAGAAGATTGAAGATGCGGAGAAAGATTTAGAAAGTGGAAAGAGTCAGCTAGCGAGTCAGGAAAAAGAGCTTGGCAATAAGCAGGAAGAAACTAACAAGCAACTATCCGAGGCGTCAACCAAGCTTTCCAAAGCACAGGCTACCAAGGCAGCTTATGAATCAACTTTAAGCAGCTTGAAAGCCAGTGAAAGCGCTCTGTTAGCAGAGAAAAATGCTTATAAGGAAGCAAAAGCAGAAGAAAACTACAAGGCACTTAATGTAGCATTTGCCCAGTTTAACAAAAACCTTGGAAAGATTGCACAGCAGAACGATGTTTCGATTCCAGCAAATGTAAAGGATGCCATTGACAACCCTAAAAAGTTATCTGGTTTTATAAAATGGATGAAGCAGATCGGACAGGAAGATCAGGTTAAGGCACTGGATGGGGCTACACTTGAAAAACTGTATCAGATCGTGGAAGTTAGAATTCCTCAGATTGATACGGAACTTGGTAATCTAAAAGTAAAGATTCAGGCAGCAGAAGCAGTGTTAAAATCTGTGAATGATAAAATGGCTGGATTAGATGAGAAACAGTCACAGACAATGGAAGCAGGATATTCTGCATCTGCAGGATTTGGTGCAGGGCAAGCACAGATTGCATCAGGAAAACAGCAGATGCAAAAGGCAGAAGAGGAGTTAAAATCTGCAAAAGAAAAGCTGGAAGAGTCTAAAAAGGCTACCCTAGAGAATGCCAATATTGATGCACTGGTTAGTACAGAGACGTTATCGGCAATGCTTACGGCACAGAATTTCTCCATGCCAGCAGGGTATATTGACGATAAAGACGACAATCAGTGGTTAGTAGAAGTTGGAGAACAGTTTAAAACGGCGAACCAGCTATCAAAGCTGGTATTAACTAAGATAGATGGTGTAGGTTCTATTAAAGTATCAGATGTTGCCAATGTTGTAACCGTTGACAATCAAGGAGAAAGTTATACGAAGATAAATGGAGAAGATGCTGTTTTGTTATCCGTTTTCAAATCTAGTACTGCAAGTACCAGCACTGTATCTAAGAAGATTTTATCAGCATTTAATAAATTAGAAAAGAAATATGAAGGTCTTGAGTTAAATTCCATGATGAACCAGGGTGAATATATTTCTACAATTTTAGATAGTGTATTACAAAGTATTTTGCTTGGAGCACTCCTTGCGATTATCGTACTCGCACTGTTTTTAAAGGATGTAAGGCCGACCTTTGTTGTTGCGTTCAGTATTCCGTTTAGTGTTTTATTTGCAATTATTATTATGTATTTTACAGGCATCAATTTAAATGTTATGTCACTGGCAGGACTTTGCATCGGTATTGGAATGTTAGTGGATAACTCTATTGTTGTTATGGAAAATATCTATCGTTTGCGTCATAAGGGAATTCCAGCAGCACAGGCAGCAGTACAAGGCGCGAAACAAGTAGCTGGGCCGATTATTGCTTCTACTATTACTACGATTTGTGTATTCCTTCCAATGGTTTATACAACGGGGATGGTAAGCCAGCTGCTCGTGCCATTTGCGTTTACAATCTCTTATGCTTTGATTGCTTCTTTAATCGTTGCATTGACAGTTGTACCGACTATGGGTTCCGTCATGTTAAAAACAACGAAAGAAAAGAATCACAAGTTCTTTGACGGAGTGAAAGAAGCATATGGAAAAGCATTAGGATTCTGTTTAAGATTTAAGATTGTTCCCCTTGCAATTGCTGTTGTTTTGCTTGTTCTTAGTATTATTCAGACTTCACGTACCGGTTTAGTTATGATGGATGATATGGATAGTAATCAGATTTCCATCAGCATGACATTAGATAAAGATGTGAAGCAGGATGTTGCATACAAAACAGCGGATGAAGTAATGAATGCAGTTCTTTCCGTGGACGGTATTGCAAAAGTTGGTGCATTAGATGGGAATGCAGGAATGTTAGCTGCTCAGACTGGTTCCACAGATAATTATTCTACCTTCCAGTTTAACGTACTGACCGATGATAACATTAAAACGATTAAACAGTTCCGTAGAATCAAAAAAGATATGGAAGAGAAGACAAAGGATATTAAGTGTGAAAAGCTTACTATCTCTACTTCAGCCATGGGAGATATGTCTGCCTTAACAGGCGGTGGAGTAACCGTGAATATCTTTGGTGAAGAGCAGGATAAGTTAATATCTATCAGCCAGGATATTATGAAGATGATGGATAAAGTAGATGGTCTTGAAAATGCTACCAATGGCATTGACGAAAGTGATAAACTAATTCATCTTAAGATTAATAAAAATAAGGCTGCAGAAAAAGGCTTAACGGTAGCACAGATTTTCCAAGAAGTTGCGAAACACATATCGACGGAAAAGAAAGCAGTTACACTGAGCATGGATAGTGTCGATGTGGATGTTAATATTGTAAATAAAAACAATCCATTAACCTATGAAAATATTATGGATATGCCAATCGAAGCAAAGACTAAGGATAGCGAAGGTCAGGATGTAACCAAAACATACAAGCTTTCTCAATTTGCAAAAAAGGTAGATGGATATACATTAAGTAGTATTACAAGAGAGAATCAGACTAGATATCTGGCTGTTACAGCAGAGACCAAGGACGGAGAGAATGCAACATTATTGTCTAGAGAATTACAGAAGAAATTAGATAAATACGAAGCACCAGAGGGCTACACAATTGAGATGGCAGGAGAATCTACTCAGGTTATGGAGATGGTGAATCAGATGCTTCAGGCTCTTGCATTGGGATTTTTGTTAATTTACTTGGTAATGGTTGCACAGTTCCAGAGTTTCTTATCACCATTTATTATTATCTTTACGGTTCCTTTGGCCTTCACAGGCGGTATCATTGGATTAATGTTGTTTGGACAGTCAATATCCGCTATTGCCCTAATGGGATTCATGATTCTAATGGGAACGGTCGTAAATAACGGTATTGTATTTGTAGATTACACCAATCAGTTACGTATACAGGGCGTAGAGAAACATACGGCGTTAATTGCAACAGGAAAAACACGTATGAGACCAATCCTGATGACTGCCTTAACCACTATTTTATCTATGAGTGTTATGGTGTTTTCGCAGGATGCTGGAAATGCAATGCAGAAAGGTATGGCCATTGTCGTAAGTGTAGGTTTGCTTTATGCAACGCTCATGACGCTGTTCATCGTTCCGGTTATGTATGATATCTTGTATCGTCATAGTCCAAAGGTTGTAGATGTAGGTGATGATTTAGATGAGATGCCAGATGAAACAGAAGATTTAATGGTTGTGATGACAGAGAAGAAATAGAATAAGATAGAGTAAAACAGGGAGCAGACAAAAAATCTGTTCCCTTTTATTTCGGGGAGAGTAGGACATTTTTCCTATCCGTGTAAGTGACAAGAAATATTGTAAATGATATTGGTATCTGTTAAAATATTAGTATGTTTATTTAGAAAACTATATCTTAAGAAAGAATCAAACTATTAATTGTCGTTAACATCATTTCAAGCATATCACAGCAAAATTCATACTATAAAAAAGAATAGACATAAGTAAACTTTAATAGAAGAATGGGGAATTACGAATGAAAATGGAAAAACATTTAGAGTATCCGAATTCCTCTCTCTATGATTTTGTAGCCAGCCGTGCAGTTGGACATGAGAAGAATTATGTATTAGAATACTGTTCACGAAAGATTACATATCAGGAGTGGAGTGATGCTGTAACCCAGTGTGCCAAGGCACTAACTGTAATGGGAGTGAAAAAAGGGGAGGCGGTTTCGGTTTGCCTGCCTAATATACCACAGGCAGTTATTCTGTTTTATGCTATCAATAAAATAGGTGCGATTGTGAATATGATACATCCGCTTTCAGCAGAAGCGGAGATTTCCTACTACTTATCCCTTTCAGATAGCCAAATTATATTTGTATCCGACAAGTTGGAGGGAAAGATTAATTTAGCTGGCATGCCACTAAAGCATATTATATTTGTATCATCAGAGGAATATATGCCAAGACAGGTCAAGCTAAGGCTTCGATTGTCTAGTGGACATAAGAAAGAAAAAATGAAGAGTGAACAAAGCTGGACTTATTTTATGAATTTGGCTCATAAATGCGACGTAGAACCAGAGTATCATGGAACCGGAAGTGATACGGCTGTCATTCTATACAGTGGTGGGACGACTGGAAAGCCAAAGGGAATTTTATTAACGAATATGAATTTTAATGCGTTGGCTTTGCAGAGCATAGATGCGTGCGGATGTTTGGAGCGAGGAGATCGCGTACTGGCTGTTATGCCATTGTTTCATGGATTTGGACTTGGAGTATGCATTCATACTACCTTCGTTTTGGGTGGGGTAGCTATCCTTTTGCCTAGGTATAACCCAGAGACATTTTTAAAGAATATTGTAAAACAAAAAGTAAATGTAGTTGCTTCCGTTCCAGCAATTTATGAAAATCTTCTATTGCAAGATAAATATAAGATTCAAGATCTGTCTTTTATCAAATGTATCATTGCGGGTGGAGATTCCTTATCACCCAGTACCAAAAGAAAGCTAGATAGAATTCTAAGTGAGCATGGGAGCAGGGCAACTGTTCGTGTGGGATATGGGTTAACGGAAAGTGTAACAGGATGTTGTCTGATGCCAGAAGGCTGTACAAAGTTTAATAGTGTAGGAATCCCATACGCAGATACATATATCAAAATAATAAATCCTGTTACGGAAGAAGAGATGCCCCCTGGAAAAAGTGGTGAAATTGTTTTACGAGGACCTTCTGTTATGAAGGGGTATCTAGGTGAGAAGAGAGAAACAAGACTTGTGTTACGAAGACATGCAGATGGTGAAATATGGCTTCACACAGGCGATCTTGGGTATCAAGATGAAGAAGGATATATCTACTTTAGACAAAGACTAAAGAGAATGATAGTATCCAATGGGTATAATATTTATCCGGAGATGATAGAAAATGTGATAAATAGCTGTCATGATGTATTTATGTGTGCAGTTGTAGGGGTACCAGATAAGCGCAGGGGAGAACGGGTAAAAGCATTTATTGTACCAAAGAATTTAGAATGTAATAAGACGAGGTTAAAGCTGGAATTATTGGAATTGTGTGAAAAAAATATAGCACGATATGCGATACCAAAGGATTTTGTGTTTTTAGAAAAGCTACCATTAACGGTTGTTGGAAAAATAGCTTATCATAAATTAATAACATTATAAAAAAGGATTTAGTAAAAAGCGTCTTGGTAAATTAATATCCAAGGCGCTTTCATAATTTACAAGAGAGTATTACTTCACATTTTCTCCGCCAGGGCCATCACGTCGATCTCTTGAAGACTCTGGTAATGGTTCTACATTATCATACTTGGTTTGCTTTTTTGGAGAGTCTTCTCCACATGAACAGCCACCGCAGCTTCCACAGCCGTTTGTCACCTTTGTTAAGTTAATTTCATCCTTCATGACAGTCACCAACCTTTCGATACTAGCATGTGTTAGAAAACAAAAAGCTATGTAAACCAAAAAATAGTAGATTATTATTGTAAAATTATTTACAAAATAAAAAGGAGACAATTGCAATCTAGGATACATTATGTGAAAATAGTATACGAAACAGTTGATTGGAGGATTAAAAATGGAACGATTTGATATAGCGATTATTGGAAGTGGTCCCGCTGGCATATCGGCAGCCATTAACGCAAAAGTGAGAAATAAAAGTATCATTGTATTTGGGCATAAAGAAATGAGCACCAAGTTAGCAAAGGCACATGAGATTAATAATTATCTTGGCTTTTATCATAAGAGTGGAGAAGAAATGAAGAACATATTTCTTGAACACGCAGGTCAAATGGGAGTTGAGATAACAGAAGCAAGGGTAACGAATATTTATGAAATGGGTGGCTGCTATTCAATTCTTGCCAATAATGAGATTTATGAAGCTGCTTCTATTATTTTAGCAACAGGAGTGAACTTTGGAAAACCAATTAAAGGAGAAGAGGAACTATTAGGAAGAGGAGTTAGCTATTGTGCTACCTGTGACGCACCTCTATACAAGGGAAAAGAGGTTACTATCATCGCTTACAATAAGCATGAAGAGGCGGAAGCGGATTATGTAGCAGATCTTGCATCTAAAGTAACGTACATTCCTATGTATAAAGAGGAAGTGGAAGTAAAGGATTCTATTGAAGTAATCCGTGATATCCCAGTTGAAATTGTTGGAGAGAATACGGTGGAAAAGTTAATTCTAAAAAACACTGAAATTAACACGGCGGCTGTTTTTATATTACGAGATAGTGTTTCACCAGGCCAGTTAGTGCCAGGTCTTGCCTTAGATAAGAATCACGTTGCAGTGGACATTTACATGAAGACAAATCTTCCGGGATGTTTTGCAGCAGGAGATATTGCAGGAAAACCATACCAGTATATTAAAGCTGCAGGACAAGGAAATATTGCAGCGTTGTCCGCCGTTGGTTATCTTGATGAGTTAAAAAGACAAACAAAAGAACAGTGAGAAATTCTGCTTACACATAAATCCCGTCTTTCTGGTTATAGTAAATATATACAGAAAGGCGGGATTTTTATGTTTGAATCAATCTGGAATGAAATTAAGATAGATAGGAGATCATCTCTAAAAGAAAATTTAAAAGCAGAAGTTGTAATCATTGGAGGGGGACTTACAGGAATTTTGATTGCATATTATTTACAAAACAACGGAAAAAAACCAGTTGTTTTAGAGGCAGATAGGATCGGGCAAGGGATGACTTTAAATACAACAGCTAAAATCACATCTCAGCATAATCTCATCTATAAGGAATTATGGGACAAGTTTGGAGCGGAAAAGGCGAAAGAATATGCAATGTATAATGAGCGGGCGATTGATGAATATGAGAAAATTATAAAGAAAGAGCATATTGATTGTAATTTTGAACGAATCGACTCGTTTGTCTATAGTTTGCAAGATACAGAGCAATTAGAAGAGGAAGTAAGTGCTGCAAAGCGTGTAGGGATCAATGCTTCTTATACAAAGGATACAGCCTTGCCATTTCAAGTAACGGGAGCTGTTAAATTTCCCAATCAAGCACAGTTTCATCCAATTAAATTCTTAAAAGCCATAGCAGATAAAGTGACTATATACGAACATACTGCACTAGAAGGAAAAAGAGGAGAGCATATATTAAAAGTCTGTTCCGTTCAGGAGGATGGAACAGAAAAGATGCTCGAAGTAGAAGCGGGTATTGTAATATGGGCAAATCACTATCCAATTGAAAAAATTAAAGGATTATATTCCCTTAGAATGTATCAAGAGAGAGAAAATGTTGTGGTAGCGAAAGCAAGTGATGCGCTGCCATATGGAATGTATGTAGCTGCCAACAATACAGGGTATTCCTTTCGAAAATATAAAGACTATGTGATTATTGCAGGACAGAATCATAGGCCAGGTGTTCAGTTAGAACAAAACTCCATTGAAGACTTAGAAGAGGCAGTGAAGCATTATTATAAGGATTCAGAGATATGTTACCATATGGCGAACCAAGATTGTATTACGCTGGATAAGGTCCCTTACATTGGACATTTTACACCAGGGACAGAAAATGTTTATATTGCCACAGGGTTTAATAAATGGGGAATGTCTCATGCAATGGTGGCGGCAATGATTTTGACAGAGATGATATGCGAGGGAGAAGAAAAAAAGGATTCCATCTTTAATCCAGCCAGATTTGTAGCAAAAGGATCGAAAGAAGAGTGGAAAGAACACTTGACATCTGTGATTCATCATTTTAAATTACAGAAAATTCATTTTGAAAATGAAGCTATGAAAGAAATCAAACCAGGATGTGGGGCAATTATCAAAGAACATGGTAAAAAAATTGCAGTGTATCATGATATAATGGGAGAATTTCATTGTTTTTCAGCTAGGTGTCCACACTTAGGCTGTGTACTAGAATGGAATCAAGAAGAACGTTCTTTTGATTGCCCTTGCCATGGTTCACGTTTTACGTTTACGGGAGAGTTGATTAATGGTCCAGCAAAAGATGATCTGAAAGAGGTTGATAAGTAATAAATTACCAGTACCCTACTTCTATTGTTTTGTCGAAATATAAGATATAAAGCAAGCATTAGGAGAGACAAATAATGAAAAACCAAAAGAAAACGAGCATCAGAAAAAGTGCAATAACGATGTTTGTAGTTACTATTGTAGTTACAATATTTAGTGTGTTAAGTTCGAATGAGGCAATTGGAAGACTTCATGATGTTGCAACGGAAACACAGGACGTTGTCAGAAATGATATATACAAATTGAATGATATTAAAACAGAGTATTATGGATTACTTCCTCAATTACTTTCTTATACCACAAAGGCTGAAGCTGAAAAGAAAGCAACGGAAGAACTTATTCATTCCAAACAAGAAAAAGTAAAAGCTTGTTTAGAAGAATTAAAATCCGGTCATAGTAGTGAAGAAGAAACAGCTTTATACACTGAACTTAACGGCACAATAGAAGAATATCTGGTTTCGTATAATAAAGCACTTGGATTTGTAATAAATGGAAATGTCAATGAATTACTTTTGATTGCAAAGAATGAACTAAATGTTAAAGGAGAAGCAGTTGAGGAAAAGCTTAGTCAAGTAATATCATATTGCAACGATAAGCTGGATACAATCGTTGGGCGTGGAGAAGTTGTTTTTAACATAAGATTTTGGATTAATGTTGTGGTTGGTATAATTATGGTCACTGTTTTTATAATAATCATTGGTGCCATCTATATATGTATTTTAAAACCATTAGCAGAAGGTCAGAAACTTGTTAATAGAGTAGCTGAATCCATATCTAATAATTGTCTTGAACTTTCTGATAGAATTGAAATTAATAGAAATAATGAAATTGGTGAGGTATTTGTTGGTTTCAACCTTGTGTTGGATAATTTAGGAAAAGTATTTGCTAGAATTACAGAAAACTCAAATGTCTTAAAAGAGACTACCGATGAATTAGATAATGTTTCAAACTCTGCAAAAGGACGTATTGAAGATATATCTGCAACCATGCAACAGCTTGCAGCGGGTATGGAAGAAGTAGCATCTTCAGTTGCAGTTGTTACAGGTAATGCAGTAGAAGTAAATAATAATGCAGCTGATATTCAGACAGAAGTGAATGGCATGAAGACGCTTGCATCTGAAATCAGAACAAAAGCTGACAGTTTATCGGAAATGTGTGAAACTCAAAGAGAAAAGTCAACTACAATGATGAACTCTATCACAGGCGCTGTGGAAAATGCGATTACAGAAAGTAAGAAGGTAGAACAGATTAATGAATTAACAAGTGATATCTTAAGTATTTCTCAGCAGACAAATTTACTAGCTCTAAATGCATCTATTGAAGCTGCAAGAGCAGGCGAAGCAGGGAAAGGATTTGCTGTAGTTGCAGATGAAATTCGTGTACTTGCAGATACAAGTCGTGAAACAGCGAATAACATTCAAGTTATCAGTGATATGGTTAATAAATCTGTTTCTTCTTTAGCAGAAAGCTCCAATCAGTTAATTGAATATATTCGAACGGATGTCTTAAAAGACTATGATAGCTGGGTAGTTGCAGGAAAAGAATACGCAGAAGGTGCAGAATGCATTGATAACACAATGGATCAGCTGTCTGATAAGACCAAAGAATTACAGCAGATTATTGGAGAAATCTCAGATTCCTTTAATCAGATTAGTGCAACGGTAGAAGAAAGTACTGCTGGTATTACTAACGTTTCTGAAAATACACAGGAATTAGTGTACGATGTGCAAGGAATCGCAGGACAGGCCAAAAAAAATCTTGATGTGGTAGCAGATTTTGAGGAAGTAATTAGTTCCTTTAAACAGGATTAAGTTCCGCTGGATAAAGAAGCTCAACGTGAAAATGCAATGTCGTTAAGTTAAGATGAACACTAAAAGGGCAGATTATGTAGAAATATATAGTCTGCTCTTTAGTGAAGTGAATTGTAAAGTGAAATTCCATACCTATAACAAAATATAGTATGAATAAAAAAGTTTTGAACAAAAGTGGAAAAAAAAGAATAAAAGTGTAGATAAAAGATTGTATATATAGTATATATAGTATATAATGGAAAGAATAAAGTAAAAGTTTTGAAAGGAAGTACGGGATGTCAGAACTTGTGTTTGTAAATGCAGTATATTTTAATGATGATAATAACATACATCTAGGGCAGTTTATACTAAGAGATATATTAAAGAAACATTATAGTATCGATTGTATTAATTTTGATCTTTTGAATAAAAATGGAGCGATAAAGTATAAAGAAAGTTTTTTAGAAAATATCAAAATAATGGGAGAGTATATATTAAATTTAAGTCCAAGAGTTGTCGGGTTTTATACAATATGTAATGCGTTTATTCCAGCAGTAAAAATTGCAGAATATATTAAGGAAAAGAACAAGGAGATTAAAGTATTTTTTGGAGGTCCCCAGGCTACTGTGACTAGCTATGAATGTTTAGAGGCATTTCCGTTTATAGATGCAATTTGTTTGGGGGAATCTGAAAGAACAATAGAACAATTTGTTGATACGTTATGGAATCAGAAGTCATTTGCCGCTGTACCAGGAGTTGCTTATCGAAGCGAAAAAAAAATTAGAAGTAATCCGTGTGCGGAATTAATCGGTGAGGAACAATTGGAAAAATATACAGTCTTTGACTATACACCTTTCAACATTAACAAGGAAGCTAGACATCGTATTGAAGGCGGACGTGGTTGTCCGTTTGGATGTACATTTTGCACTACAAGCACATTTTGGGGAAGACATTATAGAGTCAAACCTGTAGATGTTATCTTAAATGAAATGGTAAAATGCAACGAGATTTATGGCGTAAAGCATTTTGGAATTGAACATGATATGTTTACAGTAAATAGGCAGTACATACTTCATTTTTGCAAGAATTTCAGAAAAAGAGGATTACCATTTGATTGGACATGTTCTTCTAGAGTGGATGTTTTAGATGAGGAATTGATAGATTGTATGACAGGTGCAAATTGTGTTGGAATATATCTAGGAATTGAAACTGGTTCAGCAAGAATACAGAAAATAATTAACAAAAATTTAAATCTAAAAAATGCAGTTGAAACTATAAGATATATATGTTCCAAAAGGCAATGTGCAATAACAGCATCATTCATTTTTTGTTATCCAGATGAAACAATTGAGGACTTTAAAGAAACAATTAAACTTATGGAAGAACTATTGTTACTTTCTAATAGAATTACAGTTCAGTTGCATAGATTCATACCTTTGCCGAGTACAGAGGAGACAGAGAAAATTAAAGATAGGATTTATTTTGATGAAACAACTTTAGAAGCTACTCAGGATAATATTAGTTTGGAGGAAGTTAAAGACTTAGTTCTTGAATATCCAAATATGTTTAGTCAGTATTATACATTTGATTCACCAGTAAAAGAGTACTATAAAAGATTTGATTCCTTTATTTTGTTAATTGATACTGTTAAGGAGTTTTATTCCAATTGTTTTTTATATTTAATCAAAAAATATGGATTAGAGACGTTGTTTTTTAGGATAGAAGAATACATCGAGAATGTTTATCTATTACTTAATAGGATAATGGAAGTAACACAAAATACAATAAATACGCCAGAAAGACGATTCTTGGAAATAAATATGGCAATTGAGCCATTTTGGAAGAGAGAAGTTGAATTAGATCAGACAGTATACTTTGAGGAGCTGTATGAATATGAAAGATATAAAAGTATTTTTTATTTGGAACAAAGAAAAGATACAGTTGTTAAGTGTTTCAAAATTAATATCAAAGAAGCTCTGGAAAATCAAGTTATGCTAGAAGAAGAATCTTTTGTGAAATACTATAGAAGAGGCGAAAAAATTTACACTTCCTATTTAGTAAAAAAGAAAAAGGATGATAAGGAGAGGAATGTTAGGTGAATTATTCAGAAATAGTTGTCACATTAGGAAATAAGTGTACAGCTCAATGTGAAATCTGTTGCTTAGATGCCAATATGTCTTATAACACTGGAATTGATGTAACTAAGATAAAAGAATTTCTTTTGTCAGCTGAACAAGTGAAGCAGATACATACAATACATTTTTCGGGTGGTGAAGCTTTTTTATATTATGATACTCTAGTAGAACTTGTCAAGACATGCTCATCTATAAAAAAGAAAACAACAGTTATAACTAATGGATTCTGGGCAAAAAATAAAGAGATGGTTGATGAGAAACTTAGGGTATTAAAGGAAGCAGGTTTATTTGCAATTGGAACAAGTTATGATGAGTATCACCAAAAGTATGTGCCAGTAGAAAATATTAGAAATTTAATTGTAGGTGCAAAAAAAGTAGGATTAAAGACATCTATTCAAGCTGTAATAGTTAGGGATTCGCGGAATGGAGATTGGATAGATGCATTAGGAGAAGATTTGACGGATGTCGCAGTTGACTTTATTACTTGTGACAAAGCTGGAAAAGCAAAGGAAAATATATTAGATTCCCAGTTTATTCGAAAGATTAGTTCGAAGGGGTGTGTATGCAGAAAAGGAGCAAGTTTTTCTATTCTTTATGATGGCTCTCTCTGGCCGTGTTGTGCACCTTCTGTATTTGAAACAGGTTTAAGCGTAGGTAATATTTATAACGATATTAAGACAGTAAAAGATGCATTAGCACAGTTGGAAAAAAATCTAATTTTAAAAGTTTTAAGAAATAAAGGATTTGATTTTTTTAGAGAAATCATGGAGGAACAAGAATTAATTGCTGTTCCAGATAATGTCATATCCTCATGTGAACTATGTCAACTGTTTTTTGGAAGAGAACAAATGAAACAGCTTGCACCTTATATTATAGAAAAAATATCGAAAGATCCTAATTGTATTATAAGGAGAAAACAGCATGAGATATAAAACTATAGGAATTGCATTATGTAAAAAATGTAATGCTGAATGCAGTATGTGCTGTATTTCAGCAACGCCAAAAAGTGAAGAGAAACTTGAATTATGTCTTGTAAAAAAATATTTGGATGATGTTGAAAATATTGAATCAATAAGTACGATAGGAATTACCGGTGGTGAAGTTTTTTTGTTTTATGATGAGCTAAAAGAATTAATTTTGTATATTCGAGAAAAGGGGAAATTCGCTACAGTTGTGACAAATGGTTTTTGGGCAACAGATTATATACATACTTTTAGCAGGTTACAGGATTTGAAGCAATGTGGTTTAAATGGAATAACCATAAGTTATGATACTTTTCATGAAGAATATGTTTCTGTTGAAAAAGTGAGGAATATATTACAAGTAAGTAAAATTTTAAAAATTCCAGCCGTAATTCAGACTATAATTATAAAAGGAAGTTGTAATCAAAGATGGATTAATGAATTATCCGATGATTTACAGGATGTAAAAATCAGTTTTACAGGCTGCTATCAGGTTGGCAGGGCAAAAGAAAGGATTAAACAAGAATCGATTATTCGAAACACAGAAGTCGGTGGTTTATACTGTCGCAAGAATGGTGAATATTCCGTCACATCAGATGGTTCAATTTGGCCATGTTGTTCCCCATATATCACAGAAACAGCACTAAAGCTTGGAAGTATTTCAGATGAGATAAATGTTAGTAAAACATTGAAAAAAATAAGAAAAAATATGATTTTGTTTATGCTAAGAAATTATGGATTTGATTTTTTCATA
Source organism: uncultured Lachnoclostridium sp. (assembly GCA_937903005.1). Classification (GTDB taxonomy): domain Bacteria; phylum Bacillota; class Clostridia; order Lachnospirales; family Lachnospiraceae; genus Clostridium_AI. The sequence continues at coordinate 42,361 of CALFNR010000143.1, forward strand.
GATATTGCTGAAAAAGAGCTTCATATGGAGCTGCCAGATAAGGTTGCATCTTCTTGTGAATTGTGTGCATTATTATTCAGAGAGGAAACAATACATTTGTTTATCCCTTATATACATAAGTTCCTAAGAAGAGAAAAACATTTTTGATATTATATGCAAAAATAGTCAAAGAAAAAATGAAAGAAGGATGATAAAATGAAAAAGGAATACAGTGAATTAGAATTAGATGAATTAGAATTAGAATTTATTGAAGAAAAAGATTTAGAAGAAGTTGTTGGTGGTATAAAGATTGGTTCATTATATATTGAAAAAGCGTAACAATAGCTTTAACATGAAACGTATTAAGTAATTTGTGTTTATAGATACAAAAGAAAAAGACTATTTTTGCTATAATATATAAGTATTTTGAAATGAATTATGTAGAAGATTAGAATTCATCTAGTTTTAGGAGCTTGTTGAATATGTCGAATTTTAGAGATGTAGAAGAATATATAAATCGTAGAAGAATAAAGAACATCTACCAACGTAACAAAAATGAGTGTGCAGTAGCAGCTTTATTGATGCTGTTGAGGTATTACAAAATGGATATAAATTATAATGAACTTTGCTCTGCGTTTTCTTTGTCAGAAGAAGGATGTTCGGCTTTGCATTTAATCGAAGTAGCTAAAAAATTCCAGTTTTATGCAGTTGGAATAAAAATAGATATACAAACATTAGTTCGAAATAATACTCCTTGTATTATTTATTTAAAGAGCAGACATTATGTTGTGTATAAAAACAGAAGAAAGGATAAGGTTTATTTTAACGATCCATCCCAAGGCAAAAGGGTATTAACAGTAAGTGAGTTTGAAAAGATGTTTAGTGGAATCGTTATTATGTTGAAGCCAATGAAACAAGTGAAACGCTTAGAAAGGAATTTTAGATTTCACATAAAAATTTATGATATCATAATGTATATTGGAATTTTTATATTTAATTTTTTACTAGCATATGGAAGTAATTGCAGTTTTGAGAGTGATAATATTTTTTCTTTTATGTTGATTTCAATAATTATGGTTTATGGCGTAAAGCTTGAAAGCAGCTTATGGCATAAAATGAAGATGTTTCAAAATATGGATATATATAAAAAAGATTTACTAGGGTATCCGTTCCTTTTTTTTGTGTATCAGGAAAGTGGCCTGAATTCAGATAAGCTTATTTTAAATTATGCAACTAAGGTGGTGCAAGGAACGTTTGTTTTATCATATTTTCTTTTGTATATTTATTATGATTTTATAAAAGGAGTGTGTCTAGGAATTGGTATTTTCTGTTGTGTTCCATTGTTACTTAGAAAGAGTCGTTTTTACAAAGTATCATTGAATTTTGGCAAGGTAAGTAAAATTAATTTTGCGATATTGTTTATATTTGGAATGGTTAAAATTATATTAGGTTATGGAGAATATTCGGATTTATGCAACTTTGAATGTTACACAATGTTTATCAATTGTGTAGGCTACAGATATCAGATAGAACATATAAGATTTAAATTTAACAGTGTTTTGAGTGAATAGTTGAAAAAATAATAGGAGGAAAAGAAGTGAAAGAGGAACATACTTCCGTATTTTTTGAAAACAATAAGTTGCTGTTCGCAGTCAGTACAGTATTATTGATAATCGTAAATATCTTGTCCTGTGTTTATGCATATATAATGCAGGTTTTACTTGATGCATCCACAGGAGGAAATGTAAAACAACTGATTACTATTTTGGTTGAAACGATTAGTTTGTTTTTAGTATTTTTTGTTACTCAGATGATATTGAACAAGGTGCGTTATGCTTTTGTAAGAAGAGCCATGTCACAGTACAAGAATAAAGTTTTCAATTTACTTTCCCATAAGAGTATTGCTTCTTTTGTAAATGAAAGGACCAGCAGTTACGTATCAATACTGACGAATGATGTTACAGTTATTGAAAATGGTTACATAAATGGCTTATTTGATATCATATCAATGTGTACCTCTTTTGCAGGGGCACTGTTGTTAATGATATGGTACAATTGGATGATGACACTGGTTGTTCTTTTCTTATGTATTGTTCCAATTGTGATGTCGGTACTTATTGGAGATAAGATAGTACATTTAGAAAAAGGTATTAGTGACAAAAACGAAAAATTTGTCAGTATTATAAAAGATTTATTAATGGGTTTTCCTGTGGTTAAGAGTTTTCAAGCAGAAGAACAGGCTGTAAATCTATTCTGTGATGAGAATACGGATCTTGAAAAAGGAAAAGAGAAGAGAAAAGCCGCGGAAGGAACCATCAAGATTATTGCAAATGAAGTGGGTTCGTTCATTCAAATCGGTGTATTTCTGATGGGAGCATTTTTAGCGATTAAAGGATATATTACAGCAGGTGTTGTTATTGCTTTTGTGCAGCTTATGAACAATGTTATGGAACCAATACAAAGTTTACCTGCCTTATTTGCCAATAGAAAGGCGGCTAAGGGATTAATAGCAAAAATGGAACAATATGCGTCAAACAATGAAGTGAAAGATGGGGACGAAGTTATTGACGATATAGGAGAAGGTATTCAATTCGAGCAGGTAGGTTTTTCTTATGAAAAAGGCAACTATGCATTGCATGATATTTCTTTCAAGATTGAGAAGGGAAAACATTATGGAATTGTAGGAGGTTCGGGAAGTGGAAAATCAACTTTGCTGAATCTGTTAATGGGAGGTTTCTCAAATTATGAGGGGAATATTTACATTGCCAAAAAGGAGATACGAGATATAAAGAGAGAATGTTTATACCAGTTACTATCTAGTGTACAACAGAATGTATTTATCTTCGATAATTCGATTCTAAATAATATTACAATGTTCAAATCATTTGATGAAGAACAAGTGAATCGAGCCATAAAGATGTCAGGACTTGAAAAATTGATTCATGAAAAAGGTTTTGATTACTTATGCGGTGAAAATGGAATCAATTTATCTGGTGGTGAGAGACAGAGAATTTCTATTGCAAGATGCATACTAAAGAACACCTCTGTTATGCTTATGGATGAAGCAACAGCAGCCCTTGATGCGGAAACAGCAAAGACTGTTATGACACAGATACTAGAAATGGATGAACTAACTAGTATTGTTGTTACTCATAGCTTGGAAAAAAGTATACTAGAACGATTTGATAAGCTTTTTGTGCTTCAAAATGGAACCATTGTTGAAGCAGGAACATTTGGAGAATTATTAAAGAACAAAAAATATTTTTATGCTTTATACAGTTTATCGGGAGAACAAAATTAGAATCTTAAGAGCAGAGAGTTTTTATAATGTTGCTACTAAAGCTTCTTAATATGAGTATATTAAGAAGCTTTCTCACATCTTAACTACATGGTATAATCACTCTCACATAAAAACGAGTATCATCTTTCCAATAAACGACTGTTGCATGATACCGTTTTACAATAGACTTCACGCTCTTTGTTCCATATCCATGATTTCCTTTCCTATTGCTGTCTTTGCCCTAGCCGTACATGGTTAGGCCAAGCCACCTGATTAACTACAAAATGCAATTATCAACTTTTTTTAACTTTTCTGCCCCTAATGGAAGTTTGAGCTGATAATAAACGAAACAACAAGCAGAATTTACGTTTTCATAAACTACTTTTTCAGCAGCCCTTTTTAACAAGGTATCAAATGCATTCTTCTTAACATATCATTCACCACATCTTTTGTACTTTAGGAGTTTACAACAAGCCAAAACACATCTATAAGAAAAGTCACACTCTCTTTCATAGGTGAAATGAAAATAATTTTTTCATTGTTTAACTCCACCATTCCATTATTAATTGTGAATATATAGTAAATATTTATAATAGCCGACCTGCAAATCCATACAAACGAGGGACCTAACCTTTTCAGCATTTCTTTTAATGTTCCTCGAAATGTATAACTTTCTGAACGTGTAGTAAACCTAATATCTTTAGTTTTTGGTTTACGAATACGTCTTTATCTTTTGGCCTTTAAGGGTTAAAAATTGTCCTTTGAACCTCAAGTAATATCTTACTAGGAATATGCTTAAATTTAACAAAATGTTACAAAGTGAAAAAAATTGTCGAAATTAGCGAGGATTTATAGTATAATAGTAGAGAATATTTGCGAAAGTGCAAAATATGTAATAAGGAGACTAATATGGAAATTATTAAATTACTTGGCATTGTAATTGTTATAGTTGGGTTTGCATTAAAACTAGATTCTATTCTGATTATCGTTAGTGCTGCACTTGTAACGGCATTAGTTGGTGGACTTGGAATTACAGGTTTCTTAACAACATTAGGTTCTAGCGTTGTGTCCAATAGAAGCATTGCAATCTTTATCTTGATTATGCTTGTGACCGGAACCTTAGAAAGAAATGGTTTGAAGGAAGCAGCAGCCAAATTAATTGGTAAGCTTAAAAATCCTTCTTCCGGAAAAGTCATTGGGGCATATGGAATCATGCGTGGTATCTTTGGCGCTTTCAATGTAAGTTTTGGTGGGGTAGCTGGTTTCGTTCGTCCTATCATTATGCCTATGGCAACAGGTGCTATCGAAGCAAATGGCAACGTCCCAAATGAAGAACACGTAGAAGAAATCAAAGGTATGGCTTCCGCTATGGAAAATATCGCATGGTTCTTCTGTCAGGTATTATTTGTTGGTGGTGCAGGTGGGCTTTTAGTACAAAGTACGTTAAAAGGTCTTGGTTACGAAGTCGAGTTAGTAGAACTAGCAAAAACAGCAATTCCTGTATCATTAACTGCGGTATTGTTAAGTATCATTTACTTTGTAGTGAAAGATAAGAAACTGAGTAAAAAATATTACAACAAATAAAGTGGAAGGAGTTAGAAAATGTCATTTTTCTTAGATGCAGAAGTTACATTAGGAACAAAGCTTCTTGAAGTTATTTATATTATCATGGGCCTTTTATCCATGTATACAGCAGTGAAAAACTTACGTGATGAAGAGAATCCATCTAGAATTCCGACTGCGATATTCTGGGGGGCATTCGGTATTGTGTTAAGTTTCGGAAGATTTCTTCCTGAAATGGTAAGCGGTATCTTAATCATAATTATGGTTATTCCTGCAATTTTACAAAAAGTAAAACCAGGCAAATTGGATGTTCCAAGTGAAGAACAGAGAACTCGTTTATTAGAAAAGAACGGAATGAAAGTATTCATTCCAGCGTTGTCAATTGGTGTATGTGCTATCTTCTTTGCACTATTCCTTCCGCAGATTGGAGCATTAGTTGGTGTAGGATGTGGAGTCCTTTTAGGGGTTATTTTCTTAATGATTATCTCCAAGGAAAACACACCAAAAGTTTTTTTAAATGATACAGAGCGTTTATTATCAACAGTAGGTCCTTTATCAATCCTTCCTTTGCTGTTATCAGCTCTTGGTGCTATCTTTACAGCTGCAGGTGTTGGTGAAGTAATTGCGGGATATGTTGAGAAAATCATTCCAGCAGGAAATGTAAATGTTGGTATTATTGTGTACTGCATCGGAATGGTTCTATTTACTATGATCATGGGAAATGCATTTGCAGCCATCACAGTTATGACAGTTGGTATCGGTGGACCATTTGTATTGGCTCATGGGGCAGACCCAACCGTTATCGGAATGTTAGCGCTAACAATAGGTTTCTGTGGTACTTTACTGACTCCAATGGCAGCAAACTTCAATATTGTACCAGTTGCTATGCTTGACATGAAGAAACGTTTTGGTGTTATTAAAAATCAGATTCCAATTGCGTTATTTATGATTGTATTCCAGATCTTATTTATGATCTTCTTTAAATAAGAAGGCAGAATCGAAAGAGAGGCATGCTTTATGAACCATAAGTTATCCAGAGGGGCGAGCATAATAGTGGAACGCTGGCTTCAGATAAGGGAAGGAGAGTCCTTATTCATCGTTACCAATGACAATCACTTGGAAGAAATGAAGGCAGTAAAACATTGCGCAGAGGAAAAGGGAGCTACGGTTGCCCTTATGTCATTTCCAAAAGAAATGAAATGGGTGAGTCGCTATTTCGATGAAAATGAATCCTGTTTCGATAATTATCAAGTAATTTTAGGGGCGACAACGCATTCTCTTGTTACAACGAAAGCAGTGAAGCGAGCAATTGAACGAGGCATGCGTTTTTTGTCCTTACCGTTAGCAATGAATTCGGAGCGCTCTATGTTAGAATTAGAGTTTCTTAATATGAATCCAGAGAAAAGTAAGGCAATGGCGTATCAATTGTTAGCAAGGCTTGCAGATGCAGAGGTTGTACATGTTACCACTGAAAAAGGAACGGATATGGAGTTTCAGAAGAAAAATCGGAGAGCACAGTATTTTACAGGAGCTACAAAAGATGGAAACGGTTATTCCTCTTCCAGCTTTGAAGTATTTATTCCGGTAGAAGAGGACTCCACATACGGAACTGCTATTGTAGATGCCTCATTTGGATATCTAGGGATTATGGATGAGACGGTGAAGTTAGAATTTAATCATGGTAAAATAGTAGAGATTGAATCAAACACAGCAGGAAGGAAGTTAAAAGAGTTCATTGACCAGTACGAAGATGAACGAATGCTAATAGCCTGTGAACTGGGGATTGGATTAAATGAATACGCCAAATGCAACGGCGAATGTTATATTGAAGACGAATCTGCATATGGAACGTTTCATATTGGATTTGGCCGAAATATAGCGTTTGGCGGCAAACAGGAGGCAAATGGTCACTTTGATTTAGTATTCGATAAACCAGACATCTATGCAGATGGAGTCTTGATTATGGAACAAGGCGAAATTATATGGGAGAGAATACGAACAGCTTAATGGCAATAGGAATGAATGGATTGGAGGAATACAATGAAAGTTTTAATTACAGGTTTTGACCCATTTGGTGGGGAAAGCATTAATCCAGCATATGAAGCGGTAAAATTGCTGCCAGATACAATTTGTGGTGCAGAAATTATCAAATTAGAGATTCCAACTATTTATGGAAAAAGTGGTAAAGTAATCGATGCTAAAATTGAAGAATGCCATCCAGACATTGTACTTAGCATCGGACAAGCTGGCGGCCGTTCGGGTATTACAATTGAAAAGGTTGCAATTAATCTTGCAGAAGCCAGAATTAAAGATAACGATGGACAGCAGCCAATGGATACACCATTAGAAGAAGATGGTGAAAATGCTTACTTTACCAATCTTCCTTGCAAAGCAGTTGTGAAAGAAATTAAGGATAATGGAATTCCTGCGTATATTTCTTACACTGCAGGAACATTTGTATGTAATGATGTTATGTATCACATTTTATATCAAATTGATAAGAAATATCCTAATATGCGCGGTGGATTTATTCATGTGCCTTATATTACAGAACAGGTTGTGGATAAACCAATTGGAACGCCAGCCATGTCTACTGAGACGATCGCAAAAGGATTAGAACTTGCAGTGAAGGCAATCGTTGAAAATGAAACGGATGTTAAGGAGTTTATGGGAACAATTATGTAACCTGGAAGAATTCTAATTAATAATTGAAGAAAAGATAAATGAATAAAGGGCTGAATCTGAAAAAATTGGATTTAGCCCTTTTGTTAATTTTGAGCATAATTTTTTTAAGATAAAGTAAAACATTGTCAAGAAAATGACCATTTATTAGATAAAATTTACACATATCAAGGACTAAATTCATCAACTATACTATTAAATTGTACTTAATAATGTACAAGAGGAAAAATGAGAAAAAAAACCATCTATTGTACTTGACTTTTTTTTAACAAAGTAATACCATGGTTTTATCAAGCATATAGACAAAACTTACGTCAGTAAGTTGCATAAAACAAGGAGGATAATCATGATAAACAAGGAACAATGGAATGGTTTCCAGGGTAGAAAATGGAAAGAAGAAGTAGACGTAAGAGACTTTATTCAAAAGAACTATGAACCATATGAAGGTGATTCCACATTTCTTGCTGGTGCGACAGATGCAACAGATAAATTATGGGGTGCATTACAGAAACTTCAGAAAGAAGAAAGAGCAAAAGGCGGAGTGTTAGATATGGATACAGATATCGTATCTTCACTTACTTCACATAAAGCTGGTTACATCAATGAAGAATTAAAAGATTTAGAACAAATCGTTGGTCTTCAGACAGATAAACCTTTAAAAAGAGCTTTCATGCCATTTGGTGGTATTGCAATGGCTGAACAGTCTTGTAAAATGTATGGTTATGAACCAAATCCTGAACTACATAAAGTGTTCACAGAGTATCACAAAACACACAACCAAGGTGTATTCGATGCTTACACACCAGAAATTAAAAAAGCTCGTCACAACAAAATCATCACAGGTCTTCCAGATACATATGGCCGTGGTCGTATCGTAGGTGATTACCGTCGTGTTGCTTTATACGGTATTGATTTCTTAGTAGAAGAAAAAGAAAAAGATTTCGCTAACTGTGGCGATGGAACAATGACAGATGACGTTATCCGTCAGCGTGAAGAATTAAGAGATCAGATCAATGCATTAAAAGGCATGAAAGAAATGGCTAAAATCTATGGTTATGATATTTCCGAACCAGCCAAGACTGCTAAAGAAGCTGTTCAATGGTTATACTTCGGTTACTTAGCAGCTATCAAAACTCAGAACGGTGCTGCTATGAGTGTTGGTCGTGTATCTACATTCTTAGATATCTACTTCCAGAGAGACTTAAAAGCTGGTATCATCACAGAAGAAGAAGCTCAGGAAATCATTGACCACTTTACAATGAAATTAAGAATGGTTAAATTCGCTAGAATCGAATCCTACAATCAGTTATTCACAGGTGACCCTGTATGGGCTACTCTTGAAGTTGGTGGTATTGGTATGGACGGACGTTCTATGGTTACTAAGACAGACTACCGTTTCTTACACACATTAGAAAACATGGGACCTTCACCAGAACCAAACTTAACAGTACTTTACTCTTCAGCATTACCATCTCAGTTCAAACAATATGCTGCTAAGATTTCTATCACAACATCTTCTATCCAGTACGAAAACGATGATGTTATGAAACCAGTATGGGGCGATGACTACTCAATCTGCTGTTGTGTATCCGCTACTCAGACAGGTAAAGAAATGCAGTTCTTCGGAGCTAGAGCAAACCTTGCTAAATGTTTATTATACGCTATCAATGGTGGTATGGATGAAAAGAACAAAGTTCAAGTTGGTCCTGAATATGCACCAATCACAAGCGAATATTTAGATTATGACGAAGTAATGAAGAAATACGACGTTATGATGGAATGGTTAGCTGGTTTATACGTAAACGTATTAAACTTAATCCAGTATATGCATGATAAATATTACTATGAAGCAGCTGAAATGGCATTAATCGATACAGATGTTCGTCGTACATTCGCTACAGGTATTGCAGGATTCTCTCACGTAGTTGACTCCTTAAGTGCTATCAAATATGCTAAAGTTAAGACAGTTCGTGATGAAACAGGTCTTGTATACGATTACGAAATCGAAGGAGACTTCCCAAGATACGGTAACGATGATGACAGAGCAGATGAAATTGCTGTTTGGTTATTAAAGACTTTCTTAGAAAAATTAAAGAAACGTCACACATATAGAAATTCTGAACCTACAACTTCTATCTTAACTATTACATCTAACTTAGTTTATGGTAAAGCTACTGGAGCATTACCAGATGGAAGAAAAGCTGGAGAACCTTTATCACCAGGTGCTAACCCATCTTACGGTGCAGAACAGAACGGTTTATTAGCATCACTTAACTCTGTTGCTAAATTACCATATGAATGGGCATTAGATGGTATTTCTAATACTCAGACAATCAACCCAGATGCAATCGGACATGATGAAGCAGAAAGAATTCAGAACCTTACTCAGGTATTAGACGGATACTTTGATCAAGGTGCTCATCACTTAAACGTAAATGTATTCGGTAAAGAAAAACTTATCGATGCTATGGAACATCCAGAAAAAGAAGAGTACGCTAACTTCACAATTCGTGTATCAGGTTATGCTGTTAAATTCATCGATTTAACAAGAGAACAACAGTTAGACGTTATTGCTAGAACTTGCCACGAAGTATTATAATTATGACAGTAGGAAAAGTTCATTCATTTGAAACATTCGGTGCAGTAGATGGTCCTGGAATACGATTTGTCGTATTCCTAAAGGGCTGTGCAATGCGGTGTAAATATTGTCACAATCCAGATACCTGGAGTGTGGAAGGAGCACAGGAATTCAGCGCGCAGCAGTTACTGGATAAAGCACTGAGATACCGTAGCTACTGGGGCGATAACGGTGGGATTACCGTTAGCGGTGGAGAAGCTTTGTTACAGATTGACTTTTTAATCGAATTCTTTAAGCTTGCGAAAGCAGCAGGTGTTCACACAACTTTAGATACATCGGGACAGCCATTTTCCATGGATGTATCCTATTTGGAAAAGTTCGGACAGCTTATGGAAGTTACCGATTTGTTTATCTTGGATATTAAACATATGGATCAGCAGGTTCATAAGGAATTAACAGGACATACAAACCAGAACATCCTAGAACTGGCAAGATACTTATCTGAACAAAGGAAAGAAATGTGGATTCGACACGTATTTGTGCCAGGAATTACAGATAAAAAAGATGACCTGTTAAAACTTAAAGAATTTGTAAAAAGTTTAAAAACGGTAACACGTTTTGAAGTCCTTCCATATCATACATTTGGTATATTTAAATGGGAAAAGCTCGGAATTGATTATCCTTTAAAGGATGTTAATACCCCAACGAAAGAAGAAGTGGAATGGGCAAATGAAATTCTTGAGACAGGAAGTTTCTCCAAATAATAACATAATAACATGACAGGATGACACGAGACTTAATTAGCGACTTGCGAAGAAAAACGATCAAGGTGAAAGTTACCTTGGTCGTTTTTTATTAACTAGGAAAGTTCTCTGCGAGCCCTTCCCTAGTTAATAAAAAGTGCCCTAAAAAACAGGGCACAGGATGCGCACAAGCGTGTTAGGAAGATAGTTGCTAAAGTACAGCAACAAGTGCTAAAAGACAGCGACACCCGTTCGCACTTTGTTCTTATGCCATACGATTATCAATGATAAAAATTATCAATAAGAAAAAAATAGTTGAGAATCATTCTCGTTATTGATATGATATAGAAAATATCACAATCAATAAGGAGTCAAGTATGAAGATTTTATATATAGGCCTAGCATTTCTATGTACAGGAATTGGAGCAGTTGGTATTGTACTTCCTATTTTGCCAACTACTCCATTTTTGCTATTAGCATCCTATCTTTTTGCCAAGGGAAGTGATAGATTCCATGAATGGTTTACCCATACGAAACTGTATCGTAAACACTTAGAAAGCTTTGTGAAATCTAGAGGAATGACATTAAAGTCAAAATTGTGTATACTGCTTCCTGTTTCTGCTATGCTTATTACAACTATGGTTTTAGTGAGACAAGTTCATGCAAGAATTGCAATATTGATTTTAATTGTCATAAAGTACTGGTACTTTTTCTGTCGTATTGAAACCCTTTCTTTACAAGAGATTGAACAGAATGTTAGTAGTGATTTAGACAAAGGAGGAACTTTATGAGAACAAAGAATATAAAGCAGAAAAGAGAACAAGAAATTAAGGTGGTACATCTTATGATCAAGTTGTATTGCCAAGGACATAAACATGGAGATTTGCCATGTAATGAGTGCAAGGAGTTAATGGACTATGCGAAAATGCGCATTGAGAAATGCCCGTTTATGGAGACAAAAACATTCTGCTCCAATTGTAAAGTACATTGCTATAAACCAGAGATGAGACAAAAAATTAAAGAGGTCATGCGTTATTCAGGACCAAGGATGTTATTTCATCATCCGATTATGGCACTGAACCATGTAAGACGATCCAGACAGGAAAAGCATCGCAGGGAGGACAGCAAGTAGTGATTAACAAGCGTTTACTAGGACTTTTAGAGAATTCTAAAAAATATATTAAGCAAATTGTGTTGTGGAACTGGCTTTCATTAATCTGCAACGTAATCTATGTATTTACGATTGCCAATTTATTGAATACAGCCATTAATACTAGACAAATAGGGAGCGGACAAATGCTCCTATCAGCAGGTATTGTAATTGTCTGTGTGCTATTGAGAATGTTCTTTATCCGCCAATCTGCCCATGCATCCTATCAGTCAAGTGTTCATGTAAAAGAAACCTTACGTCAGCTAATCTATAAGAAACTTTTAAAATTAGGTGTTTCATACAATGAGAAGGTTTCAACTTCAGAAGTCGTACAGGTTGCAGCAGAAGGAATTGAACAGTTAGAAATATATTTTGGCCGTTACATTCCGCAGTTCTTTTACTGTCTCTTAGCACCTTTTACGTTATTCTTAATTTTTCTTCCAATTAGCTGGAAAACGGCAGTCGTTTTATTGGTGTGCGTACCACTGATTCCAGCATCTATAATTGCAGTGCAGAAGTTCGCAAAGAAATTATTGAATAAATACTGGGGAGCGTATACAGGCCTAGGAGATAATTTTTTAGACAACTTACAGGGGCTAACGACACTTAAAATTTATCAAGCAGATGAAGAGCGTGAGAAGAAAATGGATATAGAATCAGAGCATTTTCGTCGTGTAACTATGCGGGTTCTGATTATGCAGTTAAACTCCATTAGTATCATGGATTTGGTAGCCTTTGGCGGCTCGGCACTAGGAATTATTATGGGAGTATTGGAATATGCACATGGTTCGCTCAGTTTTGCTTCTATGTTTGCTATTATTGTGCTTTCAGCCGAATTTTTTATTCCAATGCGTTTGTTTGGTTCTTACTTCCACATAGCAATGAACGGAAGTGCGGCAGCAGATAAGATTTTTCGTATCTTAGAGAGCGAAGATGCCAAAATGGGAGAATTCACAATTGACTCTGAGAGTGTGGAAATTCATGGAAGCAATGTGGATTTCTCTTATGAAGAAGGACGCCAAGTGTTGACAAATGTTAATTTTTCCATTACACCAGGCCATTTTATTGCACTTGCAGGGGAATCTGGCTGTGGAAAGAGTACTCTTTCTTCTATTCTTATGGGGATAAAGAAAGGATACAAGGGAAGTATTACCATTAATGGAAAGGAACTAAGTAAGATTAAGGAATCTAGCATCATGGAAAATATAACCATGGTCAGTCATTCGAGCTACTTATTTAAGGGAACCATTCGAGACAATCTGCGCATGGGCAAGAAGAATGCGACGGATAAAGAAATGGAGGATGCATTAAAGAAAGTAAATCTATATGATTTTGTTCACCAGAAAGATGGTCTTGATACGATGCTAGCCGAGATGGGGACAAACTTATCGGGTGGTCAGCGTCAGCGTCTTGCCATGGCGAGAGCACTGCTTCACGATACACCTGTTTATATCTTTGATGAAGCAACTTCCAATATTGATATGGAAAGTGAAAATAAAATTATGGAAGTGGTGAAAGAACTTGCAAAGACTAAGACCGTAATCTTGATTTCTCATCGACTTGCCAATGTAGTTTCGGCAGACAAGATTTTTGTATTAGAAAATGGTCAGATTAAGGAAGAGGGAACACACAAAGAGTTACTGCTTCTTAATAATGTGTATGCACGCCTTTACAAGAGTCAAGCACAGTTAGAAAATTACACAAAGGGGGATATGGCTCATGCGTAGAAGTGGTATTCGCATTATGGCAAAACTAATAGGTTTAATTATGCCATTAATGCATGTTATGTTAGCGGCAATTGTCATGGGAGTTGCAGGTTTCCTGTGTTCTATCTTTATTCCGGTTCTTGGTGGTTTTGCAGCTTTACAAGTGCTTGGTTTTGAAACTAGTATAAGCTTGAAAACAATAGGTATCATTATGATTTTATGCGGAGCATTTCGTGGCATTCTTCGTTATGCAGAACAGGCAAGTAATCATTATATTGCATTTAAGATCTTAGCCATAATTCGTAAGAAGGTATTTCATGCACTTCGCCGTCTGACACCAGCAAAATTAGAAGGCCGTGACAAAGGAAATTTAGTTTCTTTAATCACAAGTGATATTGAATTATTAGAGGTGTTTTATGCCCATACAATTTCACCGATTATCATTGCTATTGTGACTTCTCTAATCATGATAGCATTTATAGGAAGATATCATATAGGGCTAGGAGTATTTGCAGCAGTTGCCTACGGTATCATCGGTTTCCTTCTTCCAATGATGAATTCTAAACGTGGAAAAGAGGACGGTTTTGCGTATCGTAACAAATTTGGAGAGTTAAACAGTTTCATTCTGGACAGTTTACGCGGCATGGGGGAAAGTCTTCAGTACAGTGTTGGTGAGGAACGTTTAGAAGAGATGAATCGTAAGAGTCAAGATATGGATAAGGAATTCAAGAAACTGAAACAGCACGAGGGAATGAATTCCGCATTAACAGATGCCAGTGTATTACTTTGTTCAATTGGTATGTTGTTCTTAAGTCTTACGTTTTATCGAAATGGTGCTATTGAGCTTTCTGGAGTTGTAATTCCCGTAATTGCCATGATGAGTTCGTTTGGGCCTGTGATTGCGCTTAGTAATCTATCCAATAACTTGTTACAGACTTTGGCTTGTGGAAATCGTGTCCTTGATTTACTAGAAGAAGAACCACAGGTGGAAGAAGTGACAGGAAAGGAAGAGATAGGGTACGAAGGTGCCAAGGTGGACAATGTGACTTTCTCCTACGAGGATGAATTGATATTAGGAAATTGTTCTATGAATTTTTCAAAAAATCAGATTATTGGTATCAATGGAAAAAGCGGTTCTGGTAAATCAACTTTGCTAAAGCTTATGATGCGTTTCTTTGAAGTGAAGCATGGGGCGGTCCTAGTATCAGATAAAAATGTCAATGAAATCAATACAAGCAATCTTCGTGATATGCAGGGTTATGTAACGCAGGAAACGTATTTATTTCATGATACGATTTACAATAATATTGCGTTTGTAAAAGACGGTGTGAGTAGGGAAGAGGTAGAGGAAGCTTGTAAAAAAGCATCTATCCATGAGTTTATTATGTCTCTTCCAAATGGATACCAAAGTCAGGTAGGGGAACTTGGAGATTGCCTGTCTGGTGGTGAGAAGCAGAGAATTGGAATTGCAAGAGCATTTTTACATGATGCACCGATGATTTTATTAGATGAACCAACTAGTAATCTGGATAGTTTGAATGAAGGAATCATTTTAAAATCATTGAAAGAGGAATGTGCAAATAAAACGGTAGTTCTTGTTTCACATAGAAAATCTACTATGAATGTTGCAGATATTGTGATGAAAATGGAGACTGATAGAGTTTCGTAAAATGAAATTAGAATAGTTAAAGATATGTACCATTACCAATAATGTCCCATACAAGAAACGATTTCAAGAACATCCCCACGGATGCGATAGACGATGCGGTTAACATCATCGATGCGCCGGCTCCAGAAACCACTTAATTCTCCTTTAAGTGGTTCTGGTTTGCCGATGCCTTGGAAGTGATTGCGTTCAATGTCTTTTATGAGTGCATTAATTCGCTTCAGTGTCTTTTTATCTTGTGTTTGCCAATACATGTAATCGGACCATGCTTCATCAAACCAGATTTTTTTCATTCATCCACCTCAATTATGTCATGTTCTATCCCTTTACCAGCATTCAGTGCTTGCACACCTCGTCTTAAGTGTTCCATATTACTTTGTGAATAAAAGGGATCAATGGAAACTTCAAAAGGAATTCTCTTTTCTCGAGTCATTTTTTTGGCAAATATAGTAAAAGCGGTAGTTAGATTCATACCTAATTCATGACATGTATATTCCATATTTTTCTTTAAGTCTTCGTCCATACGGATGTTAATTAACGTTTGAGCCATATTTAGCACTCCTTTCTTTTTCTGTATTATAACACAATGTAAAGATATTTACAATACGTTGTATTTACATTTTTAATTCTTTTGGAAACAGGATATTTGGCATAAAATTGACCATATCAAAAACATAAAAACTGACTATTTCAAAATAGCCAAAAACCTCATAATATGTTACCAATAAAAAACCAATACATTAGTGAACGGGGGAACTATCATGACAAAAGACACTGTAACAGTTCAAACAAATCGCACACATGCACATGACGGATTAAAAACATTAGTAATTAGTGCAGTATTTATTGCTTTAACATATCTATTTACCGCATTTGTGAATATTAGGCTTCCAATAGGCGGGAATGGCGGGTTAATTCTTGGCAATGTTCCATTGTTTTTAGCGGCTATTATCTTTGGTAAAAAGGTGGGAGCTTTGGCAGGCGGTATTGGAATGGGACTTTTTGATTTACTTTCCGGCTGGACATTATGGGCACCGTTTACACTGGTTATCGTTGGAATAATGGGGTATCTAGTAGGAACTATTACAGAAAAGCGTAGAGGACTTGCTTGGAATACGCTGGCAATCGCACTGGCATGCGTAGTAAAAGTGGTAGGCTATTATGTTGCAGAAGGCATTATTTATGGCAACTGGATTGCACCAGTGATGTCTATTCCTGGAAATTTAATACAAGTTATTACCGCTGCAATCATTGTAATTCCAATAGCTGGTCAGCTAAAAAAAGCAGCAACTGGTATTATAGGCCAATAGATAAGGAAAGGCAGGAGGCAGAATATGTATAAAATTATGACACCGGGACCAACGCAGGTATCAGAGCAAGTAAGAATGGCAAGAAGTATGGAATGTACCAATCCTGATTTGGATGAAGCATTTGTGGAATTTTATAAAGAGACATGTGAACTGATTAGTGAACTGCTCCATACAGAGAATGAAACTCTGATTCTTGGTGGAGAAGGAATTCTTGGATTGGAAGCCGCATGTGCTTCTCTGACAGAACCAGGAGACAGGGTTCTTGTATTGGACAACGGAATTTATGGAAAAGGTTTTGCTGATTTTGTTTCCATGTACGGTGGCAAACCAGATATCTTAACCATGGATTACTTAAATCCAATTGATACAGCAGAATTAGCAGATTTCTTAGAGAAAGATCATGATTACAAATACGCAACGGTAGTACACTGTGACACACCAAGTGGAATGCTTAATCCAATTCAGGACATTTGTCCCCTATTAAAACAATATGGAATTATGACAGTTGTGGATTCTGTGTCAGGTATGTTTGGAGAAGACGTGCGAGTGGATGACTGGCAAATCGATCTATTATGTGGAGGTTCACAAAAGGCAGTATCAGCACCGCCCGGATTAACATTTGTGGTGATAAGTGAGGATGCAAAAAAAGCAATGCATAATCGAAAGACTCCGATTGCATCATTTTATACCAACCTGACCATCTTTGATGATTATTACGAAGCAAAATGGTTTCCATATACCATGCCGATTAGTGACATTTATGGATTAAGGGCAGCTTTTGATATGATTAAAGCGGATGAAAAGATGCTTGAAAGACATGCAAAAATTGGTGAGGCTACAAGAGATGCTGTAAGACACGCGGGTCTTAAACTTCATCTGGAAAGTGGTTATTCTAATACAGTAACAGTGTTTGATGTTCCAGAAGGTGTTACAGCAGAACAGATTTTAACTGCCATGAGAGAGGATTATCAGATTATGCTGGCAGGGTCCTTTGGCGAACTGGCAGGAAGTGTGATTCGAATTGGACATATGGGCGCTAATGCGAACTTTGAAGATATGATAGATACACTTCATGGGTTACAACAGGTTCTTGTGAAGCTTGGGGTAGATATGAAGGCGGATATGGAAGAAATCTTTCGTTTGGCGTATATGGGATGAATTGAAAAACATGCAATAAGCCGATAGATAAGTAAATAGTTTTAGTGGGAAAGCATCGCAAAATTACTTCATGTAATGGAGCGATGCTTTTCATTTGTCATTTATCTCATCTTGTGCTACTATAAAACCACAAGAACAAAGGAGGTAATAATTATGTATATATGTAAAACATGTTCTCTTCCAGACAATTACCCAGGTATGCAGATGGGGAAAAATGGTTCATGTAACTACTGTCAGTTCTATGAAGAACACAAATCCATACTGACAGATTATGATAATTTAGAATCCGCTTTTCTGAATTATTTGGCACAGGCAAAAGAAACAGCTGCTAAAAATGGAAGTCGTTACGATTGTTTAGTAGGTTTTAGCGGTGGCAAGGACAGTACATATATCATTTATCAATTAAAAGAAAAATACAATATGCGGGTGCTGGCTTTTACGTACGATAATGGTTTCTGTACAGATTATGGAAGAAACAATATTAACAAAGTTCTAGAACAGATAAATGTGGATTATCAGACATTTAAACCAAATGTACAAACATCTCAATTCCTTAATCGAGAAGCTGTTAAATTTGCAAAACACTTCTGTGCTGTCTGCTTTCATCAGATGCACTATTATTCCTTGCTTACAGCAAAAGAAAAAGGAATTCCATTAATTATCAATGGTCGATCCAGAGGACAAGTATTGCAGCGGGCATTAGACACCCAATATTTAGAACCTTTTATGCCAACTTACGGTTTGAAACAGTTTGAATACCAAATGTTAAAGAAAGTAAATGAAAAAATGAATCAAGCAGGCGATGCAAGCGGTAGGATTGATTATCTGGATGGCGTAAACATTCAGATGTTATCGTATTTTATGTATCATTCTTATGATGCTGACAAAATTGTGGAGTTCCTTCAGAAAAAAATCAATTGGGAACCACCAAAAAAGGGAGAAAAGCATCCAGACTGCTGGGCGCACAATATGGCAGAATATTTTCACTTAGAACGAAGTGGCTTTCCTCAGTCAACAGGAGAATTAGCAGTGGAAGTTAGAGAAGGAAAAGTGAAACGTGAAGATGCCATTAGCCAGATGGAGCAGGATAGAAAACATTATCAGATGGTTTCAAAAGAAGAACAAATGCGCTTTTATGATACAATTGCATACAAGGAGGGAGTGAAGTCGTAATTGAAGAAATGGTATCAGTACCAAAAAGAACGGTTTCCACTTTGGTTCTATTTACCCTTTTCAGCAGCTTTTACATGGAGTACAATGTGTATTGCAGGCAACGGGAGAAAGGCGATACTATTTCTTTATTTGTGGTTCATGGTGCTCAGTTTTTTCATGCTGTTTCGAATAGCAGATGAGCACAAGGATTATGAAGAAGATTGTATAAAACATCCAGAGCGGCCCGTCCAGAGAAAACTAGTATCCTTAAAGGAATTAAAAAAGATTGGGGCAGCATTATTAGTTGTTCAGATGCTAGTTACCATTATATGTTACCCTATAACAGTTCCAATTTACGTAATTATATTATTTTATTTTTTATTAATGACAAAGGAGTTTTACCTAAGGACTATTCTAAAAAGACATTCTTTCATTTATGGTGCATTACACCAAATCGTCTTAGTTTTACTAGATTATCTAATCATAATCACATCTAAGCTGACTTATCAAGTAACAAAACATCCAATGTACTATTTATATGCCATAGGACGGTTTCTATGCTTTTTTAGCGTTTTTTCATTTAAGGAAATGCATAAGAAAGGTCTGTTAATGTTGGCTTATTTTTTGACTGCTCTATTGATGGGAGCAGCCTGTTATCTTTACTTGTGAGAGGAGTAGTATATGTATCAGTATTGTATCAATAAAAATGAAGTGAGAGAAGAAGATTATCCATTACTAGGAGGCAAAGCGTTATCGTTTGCAAAACTAAGAGAGTATTGTTTGCCAATACCCGACTGGTTTGTTGTGAAAAGTCAAGCATTTTATTCTTGTTTGACAGAGAAACAGAAAAGAGTGTTAGAACATAATGACTGGAAAGAGGCAAAAAGGGAGTTAGAGAATTTTGAGTTATCCGATGGTGTGTTAAAAGAAATTCACGCACAGATAGAGGTGTTAGGCGGAGAATACTTTGCGGTTCGCTCTTCTGCTCTTAGTGAAGATGGTTTGGAAACGTCCTTTGCAGGGCAGTTTGAATCTTATCTTTGGCTGTCAAAAGATGAAATTGTAACCCATATTAAGAAATGTTTTTTATCAGGATTTTCGGAGAGAGTATTGGAATATCGGAAACAAAATCATTTAAGAGGAACGTTGGAAGTGCCATCAGTTATTGTTCAGAAAATGGTGAATGCAGACTGTGCTGGAGTGTGCTTTGCAGTGAATCCTCAAAATGCAGACATTAAAACAAGTGTGGTTAGTGCTGTATTTGGCTTAGGAAGTGCGTTGGTGGATGGAGTAGCAAATGCAGATACCTATTACATAGAAAGTGTCAAAAAGCTCGTAGATGAAAATGTACCTAAAAAAAATATAATGCATGTCGTTGAGGGAAACAAGGTAGTGCAAAAAAAAGTTTCGGAGGCAAAATGCAGTCAGCCTGTATTATCCAATGAGCAAGCAGTAGAAGTTGCACAGCTTGCCAAAAAGACCAGCCGACTGCTAAGAAAGTACCAGGATATTGAGTGGGCTTATGAAAATGGTAAGTTATATCTTTTGCAAAGCAGACCTATCACATCTTTAAAAAATGTAATGCCAGTCTTGGAACGTGCAACCATATTTGATAATAGTAATATTGCGGAAAGTTATAATGGAGTAACGTTACCTCTTACATTTTCGTATATTCGAATTGCCTATGATGGAGTATACAGGCAGTTTTGCAAAATGTTTGGTGTGACCAAGAAGCAGATTAAGAAAAATGACAGGACATTTCGTAATATGCTTGGCATGACAGATGGACGGGTGTATTACAATATGCGTTCTTGGTACAATATGATGTCTATTCTGCCAGGTTATAAGTTCAATAAGGAATTTATGGAGCAGATGATGGGAGTTAAGGAGAAACTTCCTGACGAATTTGTTATTCAAGAAGAAAAGAAAGTAAACAAGATAGAAAAAATAGCAGACGGTTTTCACTTTTTCTGGAGCATTATTATGTTTGGAGTACAGTATGTTACGTTAAACAGGAAAATAAAACGGTTCTACAAAATGATAAAGAATACGTTGGGAAAAGTGGACGTTTCCTCTCTTACAATGAATGAATTATACGAATATTTAAATAAAGTAGGATACACCACTATGGAAGGATGGGATGCTCCTTTAATCAATGATTTCTTTACTATGATATATCACGGAATTTTACGCAAGTTATGCGATACATGGGTTGGTATTGATGGCATCTGTAATGCCTTACTGTGTGGACAAGGAGGGATTATCAGTGCAAAGCCTGCGAAAATGATATGGAAAATGAGTCAGATGGGAATACGGGAAACCAGTTTAGTCAAATGTCTTTTGGAAGGAACAATTGGAGAGATCGAAGAAGAACTGAAGCAAAATCCAATTTTAGAAGAGATGATAGAAACATACTTAGATGAGTTTGGCGACCGCTGCCTAGATGAACTGAAAATGGAATCAGAATCCGTTCGTGAAAATCCCCTTTTACTGTATCGTACCATCGGAGAAACTACGAAACACAGTGCCAGCGCAGCAAGCAAGGTTTCGAATAAAATAGCGGAAGAGGCGTACAAAAAGGCAATGAATAAACTTTCAGGCAAACCGTTTAAGAAACTGATTTTCAAAAGAATTATGCATAATGCAGGAAGGTTTGTACGAAATCGAGAGAATCTAAGGTTTGAGAGAACAAAAGTATTTGGATGTGTAAGAAGTATCCTTAATGAGATGGGAGTACGACTTGCAAGTACACAGGCATTAGAAGATAGTAAAGATATTTTTTATCTGAATATAGAAGAAATTCTTTCTTATATAGATGGAACCGCAACCACGTATCGGCTTAAGGATTTGGTATCTGTCAGAAAAAAAGAATATGCATATTATCAAACCTTGCCTGAAACACCTAGATTTATGGTATACGGTCAAGTCGGTCAAGCAATAAAAGCAAAACAACATGAAGTCAAGCAAAAAGGAACAGTACAAAATGTACTAAAAGGGATTCCATGTAGTCCAGGTGTAGTAGAAGGAAAAGCAAGAGTCATATTTGACTGCCGTAATGCAGTGATGAAAGAAGGAGAGATTTTAGTAGCCAATCATACGGACCCAGGCTGGATTATGCTGTTTAATCAAGCCAGTGCCGTTGTAGTAGAATGTGGAAGTCTTCTCTCTCATGCGGCAATTGTATCGAGAGAAATGGGAATTCCATCCGTAGTTGCAGTTGATGAGGTATCGAAACGGTTGCATACAGGTGACTTCATCCGTGTCAATGGCTCGACAGGAACGGTTGAAATTTTGGAAACCACAGGTGAAGCAGAATAAAATTGATTTCAGAGAGGAGAAGGCAATGAAAAGTGAAATAGAACAATACGCAGATTTCTCAAGAATACGATATGCCCAGTGTTGGGAAGATGCAGATATTTTATTAAAGGCATTACAGGTAAAAGAAGGTGGTCATTATGTATCCATTGCTTCTGCGGGAGATAATTCATTCGCAATTTTGGCAAATAATCCAGGAAAGGTAATTGCCGTTGACTTAAATGAAAGCCAGCTTTGCTGTGTGGAACTTCGTAAGGAGGCATATCGCAGTTTAAACTATGAAGAATTTTTGCATTTTGCTGGTGTTACAGAAGGGAATAAGAATCAGCGTGAAGATATTTATTTTTCCATTCGAAATCAGCTTAGTGTTCCATGCAGAAAATTTTGGGATAAAAATCTAGATGTGATACGAAAGGGATTTATACATGGAGGAAAATTTGAGCATTACTTTGAATTATTCCGTAAATACATACTTCGTTTGGTACATAGCAAGAAATGCATTGATAGTATGTTTCGGGCAAGGACAGAGTCAGAACGAATTCAATTTTATTATAAAGTATGGAATAATCGGCGCTGGCGCTTGCTTTACCACATTTTCTTTTCAAGAAGATTGCTAGGAAAAATAGGGCGAGATGAAGCATTTTTTAATTACGTAGACGGTAATGTTGCGGAAAGAATTTTAAGAAGAACAGAAAGGGGGTTCTTCAAGGTTCCTATGCATGAAAATCCATATTTACATTATGTCGTGTATGGCAACTATGATCTCAATGTACTTCCGTACGCTTTCCGAAAAGAGAATTTTGAAGTAATCAAGAAAAACATAGATAGACTTGAGATTCGGAAGCAGTCCTTGGAAGAGTATCTAAAAGAAATTCCAGAATCAGAAGTGGATGGATTCAATTTGAGTGATATTTTTGAATACATGTCAGAGGAAAATATGCAGTTTTTGTATGAGAAAATTTTAAAGGCAAGTAAAAGTGGAGCCAGGCTTGCCTACTGGAATATGCTTGTTCCAAGAAGCTGTCCGAAGAAATTTTACACGAAGGTAAATAGAAAAAAAGAATTATCAAAGAAATTAACACTAGAAGACAAAGCTTATTTTTATCACCACTTTGTTGTAGAGGAGGTAAAGTAAATGCTAAGTGGGTCTGAAACGGTATTTGTGGGTCTGTTGACTTTTTATTTGTCCATGGGACTTATTCACAAATTTCGATATGTAATCGGTGAAAAATATACTCGGAAAATGATTCATATTATGAATGGTATTGTAGCAGCAAGTGCAACATTTGTTACAAGACCATCAAATTACTGGGCAGTAAGCCTGACAGCGGTATTTACATGTTCATCCTTGGTCTTATTACGTTTTCTTTCTAAGAAGAAGTCTGTCTATGGTGAGGCTATGTATACCACATCAAAATACGAGTCATATGGGGAGGTATTGTTCCCTGTAATGTTTTTACTTCTGCCACCTGTGACCCATCTTGATTTTAAAACCTATTGTCTGCCTGTTTTAATCATAACATTAAGTGATGCAGCAGCAGCGCTGATTGGACGGAATGTAAAAAGTCTGGTAATTAGTGATAAAGAAGAAGGAACCAAGACACTGGCAGGTAGTGGGAGCTTTTTTCTAGTCACATGTTTGATTCTGTTAATTGGTTTGCAGTGGGAGAACTATGTTATGGACATTTGCCTAGTAGGCATCATCCTTTTAATTAGTTTAAGTCTTACTGTTTTGGAAGCTACTTGTATCAACGGAGCAGATAACCTTTTGATACCCTTAAGCGTATATTTTTATCTAAAGCATTTGAATGATTTGCATTATAGCATAGAATTGCTGTATCTAGGTGTCTTTGTTCTCTTGGTAATGTGGAAGACTCCAATTAAGAAGTCGCTTCTATTAAAAATGCAGATGCTTAATTTCTGGTTCATGTTCAGTCTTTGTATAGGATGGCGGGCAGGTATGCTAGTGTTTGTGCCTTACATTGTTTACTTTCTCACAACACGACCAAAAAAAACAACAGTCGTGCAAACAAGATGGCTTCAAGATTGTTTGGTAATAGGATGTTTTATATTTAGTATAATCTAGGAGGAAAAGTTAGATGGATGTTAAATATGATACATATCAAGCGACATGGACTTACGTGGGAGATAAAGGAACGGTGACAGCTTGGTATCATGATGTACCAAAAGGTTTGAAAGGAGAGCAAATCGGTGTAATTGGAGCATTTCGTGCATCGGATGAGGCAGTTGCGCTCGAATTAATTCAGAAAGCGGTGTCTTACTTAGAAGAACATAAGGTGGCATACATTGTGGGACCGATGAATCAGAACACTTGGCATAGTTACCGTTTTCTTTTAGAAACAGAACGACAGAGCCCATTTCTTATGGAACCATCACAGCCAAAGGAATATGTAGAATGGTTTCAAAGAGCAGGATTTTTGCCCCATCAGAATTACTACTCTTTTGCTAATAAACTCATTCATTTTATCAAATCAAAAGAAGAGTTAGAACTCATTTATGAGGAAAAAGGCATTATAATACAGGATGCCTCGGCCTTTACTGACGAAGAGATACTAAGAATGAACTACGATATCTCAAAGCGGAGTTTTATCAATAATATATATTATACTCCAATCGACTATGAGGAGTACGAAGATATCTATAAGCCTGCAATTTCAATGCTTCAGAAAAAATATTTGTATTATGCATTTGCAGAACAGAAAGCAATTGGATTTCTGCTTGGAATACCGGATTTTGCAGAGATACAGAATGGGCAGCCATTAAAGACCATATTGTTTAAGACATTTGCTGTGCTTCCAGAGTATCAAAAACTTGGTCTTGCAACTGCTTTAATGGGTTGCGTTGCACATGTCGCAAAAGCAAATGGATTAACCAATGGAGTTATGGCCCTTGTTCACGAAAATAACCATACGATGCATATGCTTCCGAACCAGCATATGTGTAGTCATTATGTACTTTACAGGAGGGATTGCAGTGAATGATTTTATAAGGAAGCTTACAAGTGAAAATTGGATTTGGTCTGAAAAGGAAATATTAGTGGAAGGAAAAAGTCATTTTACAGAGAGACAGTTTGTGGATGCGGTGCGCTTTGCAAGAGGTGCATATATGGAACAAGGAATAACAGATGGAGAACGAATTCTTCTGATGATTCCAGCAGGAAGTTTGTTATATGTGACATTGTATGCGTTATGGAGTATCGGAGCAACAGGAGTGCTATTTGACTCTGACATGGACATATCTACAAGGAAGTTATGCATGGAACGAGCCAAGGTTAAGAAAGTCATTGGTATAAAGCCAGTAATCGAACAATGTAAGAAATATATGCAGGATGAGGTAATGTTCTTATCCTGTGAGTCCTGTGTATGTTTTGGAAAGAAAGGTGCTGCTGTTTCGGGGATTACAATTTCACCAGAAAAAGAAGCATTGATTTCGTTTACAAGTGGAAGTACAGGAGTTCCAAAAGGAATTGTTAGAACCTTTGGCTTTCTAGAATGCCAGCGAGAGGAGATAAAAAAGCAATTCTTATATGAACAGCATGACGTAGATTTTGCAGTGATGCCGATTTTTACAGTTACGAATTTTATCTTTGGCATAAAAACCGTATTACCTGCATTTAGCCTGCGAGGACCAGAATGCGCTGCTTCTATATTTGAAAATGTGCAGAAGGAACAGGTTACAAGAATGATTCTATCTCCATTTTTAGCAGAAGCGATGATACGATATGGGAAACAGAATAAAATACAATTATGCAGTGTCAGAAAGATATTTGTTGGAGGCGGTCCAATGTATAAACATATCATTGATGGCGTAATGGAATTATTTCCTGAGTCGGAATGCTATTTGCTTTACGGCTGTTCTGAGGCAGAACCTATAGCTTTATATAATATGAAACAATTAACGAAAGAACAGTGGCAGAGTATTGAGACCGGTGATGGTCTAGTGGCGGGGGATATGTGTCTGCCTTGTGCCATTATTCAAAATGAACCTGGCAGGCAGTATGGAGAACTTGATGAGAAAGCTTGGGAAACATTGAAGTTAACCAATGAGGTTGGTGAAATCATAGTATCAGGGAAACATGTTTTGTCAGGATATATGGATGGAATTGGAGATAAAGAGAATAAAATAAAAGTTGGAGATACTGTGTGGCACAGAACGGGGGACTTGGGGAGAATCAAAGAAGATGGAGTTCTGTATTTATATGGAAGAACAAAAGCAGCCATACATGAGGAGGGGAAATGGTTCTATCCTTTTTGTGTGGAAAGCAAGGTATATTCAAACTTTCAGGTTAAAAAGGCAGCCTTTTTGTTACATGAGGGGAAAAAGACGTTAGTAGTACAGGCTGAGAAGGAAGAATATAAAAAGATTGTAGAACAAAAGGAATGGTTAGATGTGGATAAAGTCATTTATATTGATGAGATGCCGATGGATAAAAAGCATCTGTCTAAGATTGATTATGGAGCATTAACTTCCCGCATATAGTTAAAAAAACAAAATCATTTACATCCTAACATGACAATAACCACCACATATGGTATAATATAGTCCAGTTTGAGTACACTTACACTATATTGAAGAATAGGAAGGAAGAAATGGATGGCAAAGAGTATTAAAAGCAGTAAAGAATTAATGGGCCTTCCCGCATATGAATTAGAGCAGGAAGAGGCGATTAAAGAGATAGGGAGTCTAGGATTAGTATACCGTCATAAAAAGAGTGGGGCACGTGTGGTTGTAATGAGCAATGACGACGATAACAAAGTATTTTCAATTGCTTTTCGAACTCCACCTGAAGATTCAACAGGCGTAGCACATATCGTAGAACATACTGTTTTATGTGGTTCGAAGAAATACCCATCAAAAGATCCATTTGTAGAGTTGGCAAAAGGATCGCTGAATACTTTTTTAAATGCTATGACATTCTCGGATAAAACTATGTATCCAGTTGCAAGTTGTAATGACAAGGACTATCAGAATCTGATGAATGTATATATGGATGCCGTATTTTATCCAAACATCTATAAAAAGAAAGCCATTTTTGAACAAGAGGGCTGGTATTACGAATTAGAGAATGAAGAAGATGAATTGAAAATTAACGGTGTTGTGTACAACGAAATGAAAGGTGTTTTTTCCTCACCAGAACAGCAGCTTTACAGAATGATTCAGTCATCCTTATTCCCAGATACCACATATGGAATTGAATCAGGTGGTGATCCTAAGAATATTCCAGATCTAACTTATGAAGCTTATCTGGATTTTCATAAAAAGTATTATCATCCATCCAATAGCTACATTTATTTGTACGGTGATATGGATGTGGAAGAAAAACTAAACTGGATGGATAAGGAGTATTTAAGTCACTTTGGTTTTGAACCTGTAGATTCTGAAATCAAGAAGCAGTCAGCATTTAAAGAAATGAAGACAATCCGCAGTGGATATTCTATCTCAGAAAGTGAAGCAGACAGTGCAGGTGCGTATTTAAGTTATAACGTGGTACTAGACACAAGCTTAAATCGCGATTTGTATCTGGCATTTCAGATATTAGAGTCGGCTTTGATTAGTTTCCCAGGAGCACCTGTAAAACAAGCACTAATAGATGCAGGTATTGGAAGCGATATCTTGAGCCAGTTTGAAAATGGAATTTATCAGCCTTATTTCAGTATTATAGCAAAAGAAGTAAGTCTTGATAGAGAAAAGGAATTCTTAACAATTATCATGGATACTCTTAGAAAGATATGTAAAGAAGGAATTGGAGAGCAGTCTTTACGTGCGGCCATTAATTACCATGAGTTCCGATTCAAAGAAGGAGATTTTGGCTCCTATCCAAAGGGATTGATGTATGGAATACAGGTGCTGGATAGCTGGTTATATGATGATAAATCTGCATTTATTCATTTACAGGCAGAAGAAACGTTCCACAAAATGAAGGAATATGTAACGACTGGATATTTTGAAAAGTTAATTGAAGAGTATCTGTTAGACAATCCTCATAGCACTTTGGTTATACTGGAACCAGAGGTTGGTTTGACCGCTAAGGGAGAACAGGAATTAAAGGAAAAATTAGCAGCGTATAAAGCAACCTTAACAAAGGAAGAGTTACAAACGATTATTCGCGAGAATAAAGAGTTAAGGGAATGGCAGGAGACACCATCTACTCAAGAAGAATTAGAATTAATACCTTTATTGGAACGAAAAGATATCAGACGAAACGTTCGCCCTATTCAAAATGAAAAATATAACATTGCAAATGTAACTACTTTACATCATAATGTTACTACCAATGGAATTGGATATATTCGAATAGGATTTGCCATTGACGATTATATTGGTTATGGGAATGAAATTAGTTTGTTAAGTTATGTACTAGGAAAAGTTAGTACTGAGGATATGGATTATCAGCAGTTAGCCAATAAAGTAAATATTCTGACTGGTGGAATTGTTTACGATGTTGAAGTTTATGGTGTTAGGTACGAAAAAGACGTGTTTAGACCATATTTAGAAGTGACTGTAAAGGTACTTTATGAAAATATGGACAAAGCAATGGATTTGATAGTAAAAACCTTATATACAAGTGTGTTACAAGATCAGAAGCGTTTGAAAGAAATTGTATCGGAATCAAGATCCAAAATGAGAATTAAGATGAACTCTAGTGCACACTCTCTTGCAGCAGGAAGAGCATTAGCTTATATCTCGAAGGAGAGCCAGTTTACGGATGAATTAATAGGCCAGTCTTATTATGAATTCCTAAGTGATATGGAAGAACATTTTGATGAAAAGCAAGAGACGCTCATTCAGACAATGCAAGAATTAATAAAAGGCATATGTCGAAAAGAAAATATGATTTTAAGTATGACTTGTGAGAAAGAAGCATTCGATAAATTTAAGACAATTGCAGAAGGGTTTATTGAACAAGTCACTCAACATGAGACAGAGGCAAAACTAGAGAAAAAATTAGAACTTCCAAAGCTGGTACCAGCCAATGAAGGTATCAAGACAGCAGGACAAGTGCAGTTTGTTGCACTAGGAGGAGACTGTCTGAAAGGCGATCTGTCTTATACAGGTGCACTAAAAGTATTGAAAACAATTATGTCATATGATTATCTTTGGAGTAATATCAGGGTTAAGGGCGGTGCCTACGGATGTATGTGTAATTTCTTAAGAAATGGAAACAGTTATTTTGTATCGTATCGTGATCCAAATCTGGCTGAAACCATCAACGTATATAAGACTGTAAGCGATTATGTAAAAGACTTTACCATTGACTCCAGAGACATGACAAAATTTGTACTCGGAACAATTAGTACAACAGATACACCATTAAATCCTTGTGCAAAAGGGCAGCGTGACTATACATGTTACATTTCTAAGCTGAATGAGGAAATGTTGCAGAAAGAACGTGACAGTATTATTGACTGTCAGCAAGAAGATATTAGAGCGCTCTATAAACAGATGGAATCTATGCTAAGTGAATATGTACTTTGTGTAGTGGGAAATGAAGATAAGATTGAAGAACAGAAAGCATTATTTGATAAAACTTTTAATTTGTAGAGGATGGATAAGACAATGAATAGCAGTTATAAATCAGGCTTCGTAACATTAATTGGAAGGCCAAACGTAGGAAAATCAACGTTAATGAATCAGATTATTGGACAGAAAATCGCGATTACTTCTAATAAGCCACAGACAACAAGAAACAGAATTCAGACTGTTTACTCAGAGGAAAATGGGCAGATTATTTTCCTTGATACACCAGGTATTCATAAAGCAAAAAACAAGCTTGGAGAGTACATGGTTACAGTTGCGGAACGTACACTTAATGAAGTGGATGTAATCTTATGGCTTGTGGAACCTACTACTTATATTGGGGCAGGGGAACAGCATATCGCGGAAACTCTAAAAAGAGTGAAAACACCAGTTATTCTGGTTATTAATAAAATTGATACGGTTAAAAAAGAAGAATTGCTTCCAGTTATTGAGTCTTATCAGAAACTACATGAATTTGCAGAAATAGTTCCTGTTTCCGCTATGAACGGTGAAAACAAAGAAAACCTAGTAAGTACAATTTTTGAATACTTGGAGGAGGGACCTCAGTTTTACGATGAAGATACCATTACAGATCAGCCAGAGCGTCAGATTGTTGCGGAACTGATTCGTGAAAAGGCATTACGTCTGTTAAACGATGAGATTCCTCATGGTATTGCAGTCTCTATTGAAAAAATGAAAGAGCGCAAAGGTGGCAAAATCATGGATATTGAGGCTACCATTGTTTGTGAAAGAGATTCTCATAAGGGTATTATTATCGGGAAAAAAGGTGCTATGTTAAAAAATATCGGTATGAATGCACGTCGTGAGATCGAAAATCTTTTAGACCAGCAGGTGAACCTGCAATTGTGGGTGAAGGTTCGTAAAGACTGGCGAGACAGTGACATGTTCCTTAAAAATTATGGCTATAACAAAACAGAAATATAAGTTTCATTCGTATAGAATAATCGCAAAATGGCAATCCTAATAAATAAGATAGAGAGATTAGGGAGGCTAACTATGAGCGATAGAGAACTTTGGAAGCTGTTTGAGAAAACAGGAAGTATTAATGATTATTTAAATTATGCCTGCACATGTGAAAGTGAGATCGAAAACGAAGAACAGGTGCAAGTTGGCTGTCATAAAGAGGATGAGTGTTTTGAGTAACTCTAGTTATAAAAATTCTGTTACCTATATGGGCATGGTTCTTAGTACCATGCCCATTGGGGATTATGATCGGAGAGTTGTTATATTAACGAAAGAATGTGGCAAAATATCAGCTTTTGCAAAAGGCGCTAGAAGACCGAATAGCGCCTTACTTGCATGTTCTCAGCCATTTACCTTTGGACAATTTACCTTGCTTCAGGGGCGTTCTTCTTATAACTTATTGTCAGCGGACATAAGCAATTATTTCACTGATTTACGAGAAGACTTGGATTCTGTAGCCATGGCAATGTATTTTTGTGAATTTGCTGATTATTACGGAAGAGAAAATGTAGAAGCAACTCAGATGCTTAAGTTATTGTATCAGTCCCTTCGGGCGTTAAGTAAGAAAACAATTGAACAACGCTTGATACGATACATATTTGAGCAGAAAATCATGGTTGTCAATGGAGAAGGGCCACAAGTGTTTTCTTGTGTAAAATGTAATGAAGAAGTGAATTGTGAAAAATCATATGCGTTCAATGTGAGAGAAGGTGGCGTTATTTGTGATTCCTGCAAAAGACAGTATCCAGGAAGCTTTTACTTGCAGCCGGCAACTATTTATACACTACAGTTTATAGAGGCCCAAACCATCGAAAAACTATTTACTTTTCGAGTTTCGGAAGGTGTATTAGAAGAGTTGGCGAGGCTGAATGAACAGTATCTTGATACTTATATTGATCGGAAATTCCGTTCTTTAAAGATGTTCGAGCCCTTTTAGTTTGAAAAATTTGTTGAAATAATACGCAATTAAGGGTAAAATAAAAAGAACCACGTGTGAATCGGAGTAAGAAAAGGTAAAGGGTAGAGATAGTATGAAGAGAAAAGCTTTAATGGTGGGGCTATGTATATGTCTAATGCTTGCCGCCACAGGATGTAAAAGCAGAGTGCACTCCCTAAAGTTAGCAGACATTAAGGATGAAACGGTTTTACTTCGCAGCGATGGCAGTGTGCAGTCTGGTGCATATGAAGCATTTGATGAGCCATATTACGATGAAGATGATTTGAAAGCATTTATGGAATCAGCCATTAACACGTTCAATGAAGAACAAGGCGAAGAGTGTGTAAAACTTAATAAATTAAAAATTGAAGAAAACGGCACGAAGCATATTGCAAAAGCAATTGTAACATATGATAATATGAAACTGTACAGTGCCATGAACAATATAGAAGCGGCATCCTATAGCATGGAAGAAGCAAAAGAAGCTGGTGTGCTTCCGGAAATCATGACGGTTGCAGCCGATGGAAGCCGTGTAAGTCAAAAGGAAGTAACAGACAATACAGAGTATAAGGTATTGGTCATTCAGATAAAGGGAGACATAATGTTCCCAGATGCAGTAAAGTATTATTCAAACGTAATGTTACTGGCTCCTAATACAGTAGAGACTACTGGAGAAGAGCAGGCAGTAATCGTTTATAAAAATAAATAATATAGGTAATCAATACATTTATAAAAATACAATGATATGGAAAGGTGATCAGTCAATGGAAAAGACAATGGACAAGATAGTCGCATTAGCAAAAGCAAGAGGATTTGTGTATCCAGGTTCCGAAATTTACGGAGGTCTTGCAAATACTTGGGACTACGGCAACTTAGGTGTAGAATTAAAGAATAACGTAAAAAAAGCATGGTGGAAGAAATTCATCCAGGAAAACCCTTACAATGTAGGTGTTGATTGTGCAATTCTTATGAATCCTCAGACATGGATTGCTTCAGGACATTTAGGTGGATTCTCTGATCCGTTAATGGATTGTAAAGAATGTCACGAAAGATTCCGTGCAGATAAAATTATCGAAGATTACATGCAGGAAAATGGTATCACAATCGAAGGTTCTGTAGATGCATGGTCCAACGAAGAGATGAGTAAATACATCGACGAACACAACATCTGTTGTCCAAGCTGTGGAAAACACAACTTTACAGAGATTCGTCAGTTCAACTTAATGTTTAAAACATTCCAGGGTGTTACAGAAGATGCAAAGAATACAGTGTATCTAAGACCTGAAACAGCGCAAGGTATTTTCGTAAACTTTAAAAATGTCCAGAGAACATCTCGTAAGAAAATTCCATTTGGTATTGGACAGATTGGTAAGTCTTTCCGTAACGAGATTACTCCAGGTAACTTCACATTCCGTACTCGTGAGTTCGAGCAGATGGAATTAGAATTTTTCTGTGAACCAGATACTGACTTAGAATGGTTTGCATATTGGAAAGATTTCTGTATCAACTGGTTAAAGAATCTTGGTATGAAAGAAGAAGAAATGCGTGTTCGTGATCATGAACAGGAAGAATTATCTTTCTATTCCAAAGCAACATCTGATATAGAGTTCTTATTCCCATTTGGATGGGGTGAATTGTGGGGGATCGCAGATAGAACAGATTACGATTTAACTCAGCATATGAATGTATCCAAAGAAGACTTAAGCTACTTTGATGATGAGAAGAAGACAAAATATGTACCTTACGTTATTGAGCCATCACTTGGTGCTGACCGCGTCGTACTAGCGTTCTTATGTGGTGCTTATGACGAAGAAGAATTAGAAGGTGGCGATGTAAGAACAGTTCTTCATTTCCATCCAGCGTTAGCTCCAGTTAAAATTGGCGTGCTTCCATTATCTAAAAAATTAGCTGATGGTGCAGGTAAAATTTATGCAGAGTTATCCAAATATTATAACTGTGAATACGATGATCGTGGAAACATTGGTAAGCGTTATAGAAGACAAGATGAAATTGGGACACCTTTCTGTGTTACTTATGACTTCGAGTCCGAAACAGATGGTTGTGTAACAGTACGTGATCGTGACACAATGGAACAGGAAAGAATTAAGATTGAAGATCTAAAAGCTTACTTTGAGAAGAAGTTTGAATTCTAAAACTTAAAATGATAAAAGTATGAGAATCCATTGAAGATGCAGAAAAAAGACGTCTTGGACAGTGTAAGAGCTGGCTATTAGACGTCTTTTGATTTATCTAAGTCGTGTGGTGGGAGAAACGCACACTCGGTTTTGAATCTAAGTATTGAGAGAGAATAATTTAGCTTATAAATTAGCTTATTTTTTAATGATAATTGTTTATTATTAACAGATAAATTATTTATAAGAGACACTTATTGTATAAAGTTACTTGACAAAGAACTAGCTGAAAGGTAAAGTTATAGACAAGATAGCTAACAAATCTACTAGTATTGAATGCACTTCTTTTATAGAAAAATGAATTCCAATGAGAATACAAATGAAAAGCATCGAACATGAAAGGGCTTTCCTATTTTAATTAAAATTAAGTAGGGGAAAGGTGGATGTTATGTACATAAATTTAATAGAGGTTATTACTTCAAAGGGGGAGGAAGATAATCGGGGGATTTATTTTATACGGGGCGAGGACGTGGAAGAATTCCTTTCGTATAAAGAACTATACGAGCTAGCGTGGAGACAGAAGCAATGCATGATAGAAAAAGGATTGAAAGCAAAGACGGAAGTAATACTACAATATGAAGATAATAGAGAATTTTTAATCGCTTTTTGGGCATGTATACTTGGAAGAATGATTCCAGTGCCGCTTACAGCACAAAAAGGAAGAGAATCTGTAGAACAGGTGTTGAAAATTTACAGACAGTTAAGGAAACCTTATATTGCAACGACAAATTCAAGACGAAAAGAAATAGTGAATGCTTTAGACGAGAATGATGTAATAAATATACATATATATGATAATTCTGGGAATTACCAATTGAGTAAATGCGTGGAAGCACCTGTTAACTGCAATCCAGATGATGTTGCATTTTTACAATTTTCTTCTGGCTCTACAGGAGCACCAAAAGGAGTTCAAATTTCTCACAATAATCTTCTGGAGAATTTTAAAGGAATGGTAGAAGACAGCGAGGTAGTTGAGACAGATTCTATACTTAGCTGGATGCCGCTTTATCACAATATTGGTCTTATTGTAAGTCATATGCTGGGAATTTATTGCAATATAGACAGCTATCTTATGAGTACTGAATTATTTATTTACCGACCTTATCTTTGGATGGAGAAAATCAGTGAACACAAAGTTACCTTGACATGCAGTCCGAATTTTGGATACCGTTATTATTTACGAGGCATTATGAACCGGGATTGTAGTAAGCTAGACTTATCCAATTTAAGAATTATTTTAAATGGTGCAGAACCGATCTCATTGAAAGCATGCAATACTTTCTTGGAAATGATGAAGCAATATCATCTTAGAGAAAATGTATTCCAGACTGGGTATGGCTTATCTGAAGCTACAGTTTCTGTTACATCCACTAAAGTAGGAAGACCTTTAGAAAACATATGGATTTGTGGGGAAAATCAAAATATAGGTGCACCAGTACAATTCCTAAATTCTGAAGCGGAAAGTTCATTTGCAGTGGAACTGGTGAAAGTGGGACGGGCACATCGCAACAATGAAATCAGAATTGTGGATGAAGATGGTAACGTGTTAGAAGAAGATTATTTTGGTGAGATACAGGTTGGAGGCGCCATTATAAGCAGTGGATACTATGATGGACTAAATCAGAATGAAAAAATGAAAATTCAGGATGGCTGGCTTAATACAGGAGATATTGGTTTTATCCATGAAGGTGAGCTGCTTATAAGCGGCAGAAAAAAAGACATTATATTTGTAAATGGCAAGAATTATTACTGCAATGATTTAGAGAACATCATAAAAGAAGAATATCCTAACTGTGAATGTGCTATTTGTGGTGTGTTTAGGGAAGAGGAAGAACGAGATCAGATTATTTTGTTTTTGGTGAAGGGGGAACAGACGTTTATTGAACTTCGCAAGTTTGGTGATTATTCAAGAAAGAAAATTGCAAGACGAACCGGCGTTATTCTTGATAAAGTAGTTTTAATCAATGAGATACCAAAGACAAATAGCGGCAAGATACAAAGATTCCAGCTAAAAGAATGGATCGAGAAAGGGAATTACTATGATTTGTACCGTCAATATTCCAGAGCACAGGTCATTGATATTATCGAAGAACAGCTAAAAAATGTGCTAGGTTTTACCATAGATGATTTGGATGAGAGCATTGTAGAAGCGGGAGTCAATTCAATGAAGGCGGCCCAGTTCCACAAGCTGATGTCCCAAGTAATAGAAATGGAACTGCCGGTTTCTATTGTATACGATTATCCTTCTGTAAATGCAATGGCAGACTTTATATTAGGAGAAAAACAAGAAGATCACGAGAAGCAGGAAAGAACAGAAATATTTCAGACAGAAGACATTGCAGTAATTGGTATGGCATGCCAGTTTCCGAAAGGGGCGGATACAAAAGAACTGTACTGGTCAAAACTGTTAGAAGAATACGATGGGATAACGGGTATTCCGGAGGAACGTAAGGAATTAAAGGAATATTGTGAAAAGAATCGAGTGGATTTAAAAGGAGGTTTCTTATGGGATGTTGACCAGTTTGATGCTGGACTTTTTGGAATTACACCGAAAGAAGCGAAATATTTAGACCCACAACAGAGGTTATTGCTAAAAAATAGTTATCTGGCTTTGCAGGATGCATGTCTGGATATAAAAGAATTAAGAGGAAGCAGGACCGGTGTATACATAGGAATTTCCAATTCGGATTATAAGGAAATTATGCCGAAAGAAGAGGCCGTATCCTATATGCTGTCTGGAAATATGAACAATATGGCAGCAGGCAGAATCAGTTATACGTTTGATTTTCATGGGCCGGCATTAGTGGTAGATACCGCATGTTCTTCGTCACTGGTTGCAATACATCAGGCTGTATTAAGTCTTCATTCGGGGGAATCTGATATGGCCTTGGCTGGAGGAGTTAACTGTATATTTTCACCATACGGGTATCTTGGCCTTAAGGAAATGAATGCACTATCCAAAACAGGACATTGCCACACATTTGATGAGGAAGCGGATGGATATGTACGAAGCGAAGGATGTGGTGTGGTTGTACTAAAACGCTATCAAGATGCAATTGAAAATGGTGACCACATATATGCGGTTATCAAAGGCAGTGCAGTGAATAGTGATGGCTGGAGCAGTGGACTTACTGCACCAAATGGAACGGCGCAAGTCAGGGTTATGAGACAAGCCTTAAAAAATGCAGGGGTAATGGCTTCCGAAGTGTCATTTGTGGAGACCCATGGGACAGGAACGAAACTGGGAGATCCTCAGGAAATGAATGCACTCAATCTTGTATATGGGGATAGAGAAAAAGAGCTTTATCTGGGAGCTGGTAAAACCAATATAGGTCATACGGAAAGTGCTGCCGGAATTGCAGCCTTTATCAAAACTGTGTTAGCAGTCTATTATGGAAAAATACCAGCAAACCGAGGAGTTCACGTACTTAATCATCTGATACCGTGGCAATCCATGAAGTTTCAAGTACCTACTGCCATGGTTGAGTGGAGAGAACCATGTCGAATAGCAGGTATCAGTTCGTTTGGTCTTAGTGGAACCAATGCTCATATGATTGTAGGGCAAGCCGAGCAGCCAAAACATTATGAGTTTCCTAAATTAGTACCACAGGTTTTAACAATATCGGCAAGGAAGAAAGAGCTGCTAGTGAAGGAAATAGAAAATATGGCAGATTTTCTTGAAGAGACTACAAATCCCCTCGATCGCATTGTGTTTACTGCTAATCGTTGCAGGGCAGGAGAAAAATACAGGGCTGCAGTAGTGGCAAGAACAAGAGAAGAATATATAAAACGTTTACGTGAAAAATCTAAATTCCTTAAGAATGGTATGCTAGACACCGTTTCAAAAAACAATAAAACAGTACTGCTTTTTGGTGGAATACAAAAGTTAACTTTGGAAGGCTTTCAAAACTTATATGAGAATAATTTTATTTTCCAGAAGGCAGTAAATGAATGTCAAGAGATACTAATGAAAGAATACGATGTGGATGTTATGGCATATCTTCACGGTGAGGATAATGAGAATCCATTGACAAACATGTATTTATATATGACGTCAGAATATGGAATTCTTAAGATGATTCAGTATTTTGGAGTTAAAATAAATGCTATATTAGGGCATAGATATGGCGAGTGGATTGGAGCTGTAGCGGCAGGAATAATCTCACTGCAACAGGCGTTTTTGTTTGCAACAGGAGTGGAACAGATAAAAGCGAAATACGGAAAACGATTAAACACGTCCTTAGTATTTCTATCAGAAGAGAGTTGGATGGAGATGCTTGATAAGGAAAGGCAAACAGGAATGCATTTACTTTCTGTAAATACGAAAGAGAGTCTAGTAGTAGGATATGAAGAAACTTCAAAGTTTCAGTCTTTTGTACAAGAGCATGATATTTCGCATTTGGAACTGCCAGATTGTGATGTAAACTGGATAGAAGACAAAGAGGCTGCAGTACAGGAATTTAGTAAGCTCATAGGCAACGAAGATATGCAAGAGGAAGAGATTCCTTATTGCAGTACTGCTAGAAGTTTTGTAGAGTACAGGAAAAGTGAACCAAGAAAAATGTTTGGCTGGTTATTAGAAGAAGATTCGCATATATTGCGAGCTATGCAGAAAACGGAAGGATTAGATTGTGATATTTATGTAGAGTGTAATGTACGACCATACTTGTCAGTAATGGCAGAACAGGATTTGAAAGAAGAAAGGATTATATTACCAATAATAAGAAAAGCAGGAGATGAGGAATTGCAGGTAAGAGATACCATAAGGAAATTGTACGAATATGGCGTGGATGTAGATTTCGGGGTAAAGAACGTGCAGGGAGACTGGCTGATTCAATTACCAGGTAAGGAGTGGAAGCAAAGTAGATATTGGTTTTAAGGAAGGTGAGGATACAATGCAAAAGATAATTGAAAAGATAAAAGCATTGATTCAGGAGGTGTCTGGAATTAGTGCAGAAGAAATAGAGATTGACTGTAATTTATTTTCACTTGGCTTAGATTCTCTTATGTTAGTTCAGATAAAGAAGCGAATTGATAAGGAATTTCAGATTGAGATTCCAATGGCAAGAGTAATGAGCGATTTAGATACGATTGAGAAGATTGCTGATTTTATCGAAAGTGCTGGGGGAAGAGAACAAGAAATTGTTGTGGAACCTGTAACCCTTAAGGAAGAAAAAGAATCTGAAATTATTACTGTATGCGAAGCGCTAGAAGAAACAAAAAAGCCTGTTATGTCTAGAACAGCGGTACAAGGGGAAGAACTGCAAAGCATACTTGAGATGCAGATGAGAGTGATGGCAGATTCTCTACAAAATCTTGCAGCAAAACAGCTTGAAGTAATCGGACGACAAAATATCGTGAAAGCGGTTCCAGAGAAAAAAGAGAAACAGGAAACAATGCAGTTACCTGAAAAGACGGTTCCAGCAAAGAGTCCAAAAAAGGAATTTCCACAGATTAATTTCCGTGCGGTAAAAATGGATAGAGACATTTTTACAGAAGAACAGAAGCGGTTTATTAAAGAATTTATTATAAGATATAATCAGAAAACAAGAAAAAGCAAAGAATATGCAAGAGACAATAGAAAGCAGTTCTGTGACTGGATTGCATCTTTGAACTTCAGGACAGATTTTAAAGAATTAATCTATCCAATTGTATCGGATCATTCTCAAGGCTCGAAATTTTGGGATTTAGATGGAAATCAGTATCTAGATATGGCAATAGGATATGGAGTGCATTATTTTGGACACCGTCCACAGTTCATTGTAGATGCCTTGCAGCAGCAGATTGCTGAGGGTTACGAAACAGGACCACAGACTGATCTTGGAGGAGAAGTGTCAGAATTAATCTGTAAGATAACAGGTGCTGAACGTGTTGCGTTTTCAAACACTGGTTCAGAGGCTGTTATGGCAGCACTTCGAATTGCAAGAACTGTTAATAAAAAACCGAAGATTGTAATGTTTAAAGGATCTTATCATGGCAACTTTGACTGTGTACTTGCAGAATCCTTGGATGGCACTACATTTCCAACATCACCAGGAACCATGCCTGGAATGGTAGAAGATGTAATGGTCTTAGAATACGACAAGGAAGAATCTTTGAAAATAATTGAAGAACATGGTTCAGAAATTGCAGGTGTCATTGTGGAACCGGTGCAAAGCAGAAATCCTGGATTACAGCCCAAAGAGTTTTTACATAAATTGAGAGCATTAACAGAACGGATTCACGCTGCCCTTATTTTCGATGAAATGATTACTGGATTTCGTATCTGTCCAGGTGGCTGCCAGGAGTACTTTGGAGTACGTGCAGATATTGCAACTTACGGGAAAATTGTAGGTGGCGGTTTGCCAATCGGTATCGTTGCAGGTAAGGCAAAATATCTAGATGCTGTAGATGGTGGATACTGGAATTATGGTGATGATTCCTACCCAGAAAGCGAGATGACCTTCTTTGCAGGTACTTTCTGTAAACATCCATTAAGCCTTGCAGCATCCAGAGCAGTGCTTCGTTTTATTGAACAAAATGAAGGAGAGTTGCAGAAACAGGTAAATGAGCTGACTGCGTGGTTTGTAGAACAGGTAAATGCGTATTTTCAAGAAGAATGTGTACCACTTCATGTAAATTATTTTGGTTCAGAATTTCGCTTTGAATCTTTTGGAAAATATGATTTATCCAAGCTTCCAGCAGAAATAGAATTATTTTTCTATCTGCTTATGGAAAAAGGAATTTACATATGGGAGAAACGCACTTGTTTCTTTTCAGCAGCCCATACAATGGAAGATGCAAAGCTATTCTTAGCGGCAATTAAGGAAAGTGTAGAAGAAATGAGAAGGGGCGGATTTGTGTTCGCATCAGAAGATGGGTTAAGTTCAAGAAAAAAAGCTTACTAACAAAGAAAGAAGGTGATGGCGAAGTTACCTTATGTCAGGTGACGAAAGCACAGAAGCGGTATTTTTTATTAAGCCAGATGGAGAAAAATGAGGAAGGAACACATCTTACCTCTGCATTTCTGCTGACAGGTGCATTTCAGACGGAGCGAGTAGAAGAAATATTTCAGAAAATCGTTGATAGTCAGGAATCACTACGTTCCTGCTATGCTTTACAAGATGGAGAACTTATGCTGAAAGTTCAAAAGCATTGCAAAATAGAAGTGAAGCAGGAAGCTGGCAATGAATCCGATGTGCAAAAATATATAAAAGATTTTATTAAGCCATTTGATTTGTTTAGGGCTCCTCTTATGCACGTAAAAGTGATCCAGCTATCAGATAAAAAATATTTGTTGGCAGATACATCCAAATTCCATAAAACAGGAAC